>CAMLER010000030.1 GCA_946478915.1 uncultured Chryseolinea sp. | reverse complement strand
TGCATGCTGTTATCCGAAGATATAATGTACACTTGCAGCTATCTAGAGTTGATACGTCGATATGGAAGTGCCGTCACAGCAGTGTCTCCTGTCTCAGGGACGCTGCGTCACGCTAATGCAGATTCATTTTGGTGATTGTTGGATGTTGCTGACTTCCGTACGCAGCGGTTTATTTAATTTTTGGTAGAGATGGAAATAGTCCGACTGAGTCCCCGAGACGGGAGACTCAGCGGAGACGGCGCATGCTGCTATCCGAAGATATAATGCACACTTGCCGTCCATTTAGATTGATACCTCGATATTGAAGCGCTGTCACAGCAGCGTCTCCTGTCTCAGGGACGCTGCGTCGAAGATGCAAAATTCATTTTGGTGATCGTCGGCCGATGCTGACGTCGACCAGGGTTGATATTTGTATAGTTTTTTAATGACGTCAACAGTCCGGCTGAGTCCCCGAGACGGGAGACTCAGCGGAGACACATGCTGTTATCCGAAGATATAATGTACACTTGCAGCTATCTGGAGTTGATACCTCGATATGGAAGCGCTGTCACAACAGCGTCTCCTGTCTCAGGGACGCTGCGTGTCCGATGCAAATTCATTTTGATTCAAAATTTATTCTTCAGTCTTGAGAGGATACCAATTAATCGATTGGATCCATTCCGAGACAATGAAATGGAACCAGGAAAACTAGGTTACAAAGTTCCGCATTCCAGCATTTAAGATTAGTCGGATACTTTTGTGTGTTATTGTCTACTTAATAAAATCTGTGAAAACACATCTTATATTCATTGCCGTTCTTCTTTTATCTTTCGCGTGCGAGAACGATGAACCGAAAGCGCCTTTGGCCTTACTAACCCTGATTGTAGATGAAAGTTTTGAAACATCAGACACAGATAACTGGGTCATTATTCATGATGAAGACGGGACCCCCATCACATTTGAATCTTTTGAAACCGGTGACGTAAAAATTATTACAACATCGGAACTAGTGAAGGGTCAAACTATTGCGGTGACAATAATAAAACATGTTTGGGAATATGGTACTGAGCGCTACATAGCGAATACATACTTTCACTACCAGAAAGGGGGAGAATTAAAACTGAATTATTTTACTCCGCCTATAACTGGCGCATCGACATTCAGCGGTACGTTTGATATTACGGTGAACTCAACGGGTCCGTTGCACCAATATGCTGTTACAAATCAGCACGCTATGGGGAGTTCATGGCAACAATACGATAAACCGAGTTTTACAGTAACGGCGTATTTAAGCGACTTGATCCCAAAATTTCTCTTGCAGGCCTCTGACTTGGAAGGTAATATTAGATATAGGATACTTGACAATCCGCAGGCCAATGATTCCTACACTTTTTCATTTGATGAATTGTCTGAATTTGATCACACGGTCGAATTTAATTTTCCAGAGAGCAATGAAGTATACTTTTATATAACAGGTCGTGAATCAAATCAATCAATCGAACCTCCATCGTATCTTCACCAACTTCACTTCGGCACAGACTTTCATAAGAGCATAAAGGGAGGTTATTTAAACAGCTTATCGAAATACGTTACAGAAATTAGCGTTGGTTATCCGACATACAAATTTTTCTATCGCAATAAAGGGGCAATTCCTCAAGAGAACATTTCAGCTCTTTCGCCAGAGGGATATGCAATATTGTCCAATGACATTCAAGATTTTTATGCGACCTCTACAGCGCCCTTTATTTATCGCAAGAGCAATTTTGGATTCTCAGAGTCTTCAAATAATTTAGAAGTGAACTGGTACGTGTACAGCTCATTAGGAAGTCACAAGTTAACTGAGCTTCCTGCCGGAATTATAACAAACCATCCGAAATTGTCTATCGTGAACATGAAGCACCTCTCTACGCAGTTTTATGTTGAGTCTCTGCCATATGAGCGGGCTATACTTCCTGAATGGGAGAATGAAAGTTATGTTTCTCGTGGTATTATAATTTATTAACAGAATCATTCAGAACGTAAGCTCCGCCGAAGATTTCAATATTCATTTTGGTCGAATTATCCGGCATTTGAAGCATTCGATGCAAATTCATTCTGATAATTGTGAGGAGGGTGCTGCCTCCTGCACTCAGCGGTGTATTTGGTATTTTTTGGGAGAGATGAACGCAGTCCGCCTGAGTCCCCGAGACGGGAGACTCAGCGGAGACGGTGCATGCTGTTATCCGAAGATATAATGTACACTTGCAGCTATCTAGAGTTGATACCTCGATATGGAAGCGCTGTCACAACAGCGTCTCCTGTCTCAGGGACGCTGCGTGTCCGATGCAAATTCATTTTGATTCAAAATTTATTCTTCAGTCTTGAGAGGATACCAATTAATCGATTGGATCCATTCCGAGACAATGAAATGGAACCAGGAAAACTAGGTTACAAAGTTCCGCATTCCAGCATTTAAGATTAGTCGGATACTTTTGTGTGTTATTGTCTACTTAATAAAATCTGTGAAAACACATCTTATATTCATTGCCGTTCTTCTTTTATCTTTCGCGTGCGAGAACGATGAACCGAAAGCGCCTTTGGCCTTACTAACCCTGATTGTAGATGAAAGTTTTGAAACATCAGACACAGATAACTGGGTCATTATTCATGATGAAGACGGGACCCCCATCACATTTGAATCTTTTGAAACCGGTGACGTAAAAATTATTACAACATCGGAACTAGTGAAGGGTCAAACTATTGCGGTGACAATAATAAAACATGTTTGGGAATATGGTACTGAGCGCTACATAGCGAATACATACTTTCACTACCAGAAAGGGGGAGAATTAAAACTGAATTATTTTACTCCGCCTATAACTGGCGCATCGACATTCAGCGGTACGTTTGATATTACGGTGAACTCAACGGGTCCGTTGCACCAATATGCTGTTACAAATCAGCACGCTATGGGGAGTTCATGGCAACAATACGATAAACCGAGTTTTACAGTAACGGCGTATTTAAGCGACTTGATCCCAAAATTTCTCTTGCAGGCCTCTGACTTGGAAGGTAATATTAGATATAGGATACTTGACAATCCGCAGGCCAATGATTCCTACACTTTTTCATTTGATGAATTGTCTGAATTTGATCACACGGTCGAATTTAATTTTCCAGAGAGCAATGAAGTATACTTTTATATAACAGGTCGTGAATCAAATCAATCAATCGAACCTCCATCGTATCTTCACCAACTTCACTTCGGCACAGACTTTCATAAGAGCATAAAGGGAGGTTATTTAAACAGCTTATCGAAATACGTTACAGAAATTAGCGTTGGTTATCCGACATACAAATTTTTCTATCGCAATAAAGGGGCAATTCCTCAAGAGAACATTTCAGCTCTTTCGCCAGAGGGATATGCAATATTGTCCAATGACATTCAAGATTTTTATGCGACCTCTACAGCGCCCTTTATTTATCGCAAGAGCAATTTTGGATTCTCAGAGTCTTCAAATAATTTAGAAGTGAACTGGTACGTGTACAGCTCATTAGGAAGTCACAAGTTAACTGAGCTTCCTGCCGGAATTATAACAAACCATCCGAAATTGTCTATCGTGAACATGAAGCACCTCTCTACGCAGTTTTATGTTGAGTCTCTGCCATATGAGCGGGCTATACTTCCTGAATGGGAGAATGAAAGTTATGTTTCTCGTGGTATTATAATTTATTAACAGAATCATTCAGAACGTAAGCTCCGCCGAAGATTTCAATATTCATTTTGGTCGAATTATCCGGCATTTGAAGCATTCGATGCAAATTCATTCTGATAATTGTGAGGAGGGTGCTGCCTCCTGCACTCAGCGGTGTATTTGGTATTTTTTGGGAGAGATGAACGCAGTCCGCCTGAGTCCCCGAGACGGGAGACTCAGCGGAGACGGTGCATGCTGTTATCCGAAGATATAATGTACACTTGCAGCTATCTAGAGTTGATACGTCGATATGGAAGTGCCGTCACAGCAGTGTCTCCTGTCTCAGGGACGCTGCGTCACGCTAATGCAGATTCATTTTGGTGATTGTTGGATGTTGCTGACTTCCGTACGCAGCGGTTTATTTAATTTTTGGTAGAGATGGAAATAGTCCGACTGAGTCCCCGAGACGGGAGACTCAGCGGAGACGGCGCATGCTGCTATCCGAAGATATAATGCACACTTGCCGTCCATTTAGATTGATACCTCGATATTGAAGCGCTGTCACAGCAGCGTCTCCTGTCTCAGGGACGCTGCGTCGAAGATGCAAAATTCATTTTGGTGATCGTCGGCCGATGCTGACGTCGACCAGGGTTGATATTTGTATTGTTTTTTAATGACGCCAACAGTCCGACTGAGTCCCCGAGACGGGAGACTCAGCGGAGACGGCAGGCGTCCACCTACTCCTTATTCCTCACTCCCAGAACGGACCCTCTCTCTTACTCCTCAACCGTTTCATCCAACGGCATGTTAAGTTTCTTGTACATTTCCCGTCGAGCAGTCTTATCCTTTTGAAGTATTTCGAGCGCATATTCTGCAACGGGCTTGGCGTATTCGCGAGGCACCACTACCACGCCATCGCCATCCGCTACTACTACATCTCCAGCACGAACCAACACTCCTCCAACCGTGACAGGTTTATTCACTGATTCAATTTCGTTTCGACCCGGACGAATACCTCTGCCCCGATGCATCGGGTCGAAATAAACTGGAATCTGTTGTTTGATTATTTCATCGGTGTCACGTACGCCTCCGTTTGAGACAATTCCGCGGGCACCTTTCTGCAGATATGTCAGCGAATTGTTGGAGCCAATTGAACCAGTGTCACCATCACCAGAGAAGTCAATTACTACGACAGACCCTGGCTTGATAAATTCAACAAATGGTTCGGTTGACAATGTACCATACCAACTGCCTTCCCATTTCTGAAACTCCTCCTTTGACATCGGATTCTTTACCACTTTGTTTGTCGGCACATAGCGTGCCGTTACAGCGATCCCCCGGAAAATATGTTTCATCTTATCGGTATCTTTCCACAAGGCGGCAATACGCTGATCCATAAGTCCTGCATCGCGAAGGCCCACCATGTCCATTCCGTCAGACACATCGGCGACCCTCAGCGTAGCATATAGTTTTAGAATTTCTTCGTCCGATAGCTTTTCCTGAGCGAAAGCACTGGTGAACATTAATCCAACCAATGCGAGTATCAAATTAGTGCTCTTCATAGTGTTAAAATTTGAGTTCCTGATATTACTTGGCGAGAATTGATTTACTAGTAAAGCATCAGACGGAGAAAAATGTTTATTCGCAATATGGTTTGCTTTCTGATGACTTCGACCGTCTGAGTTAAGCTCAGGTATCTCGCGAAAAGTCAAGCCTAACGCATTCCACGATCTAGTTCCCACGAGATACAGAAATATTCTTGCGATATTGGAATGATGATCTCCTCATCGAGGTCTAACAGACACTTGAAAATATGTGATTCAAACTGTGGAATCAAGAAGAATTTTTTTAAGAAAAGCAATGAATGCGACGCTTGTCGCAACTGCCGATCCCTTAGTATTGGGGCAGTCAAATTTGCTCGAACCTTTGCTGAAACAGAATAATATGAAAACTGAAAAGAAACTAGCCATTCTGCAAATCGATTCCGCTCTCGGCGACATCAACACCAATCTTGAGAAAATATCTTCTATGGTTCATAGTATTGTAGATAAAGAAGTGAGGATGGCTGTTTTTTGTGAATATGGAACAACCGGTTATTCTCTTGATCTGAATTCAGTTGCCGAAGAAATACCTGGAAAAACAGTTTCTTTCCTGGAGAAACTGGCGGCAAAGAAGAACATTTGGATCAGCGGCGGAATGATGGAAAAGGGCGATAACAATAAGCCATTCAATACTTCTATAATGATCTCACCTGTAAAAGGGCTGGTGGCCAAATATCGGAAAGTGCATCCTTTTAGTTTTGAAAAGAATGATATAGGTTATGGTGATCAAGCAGTAATTGTGGATACTGAACTCGGCAGAGTAGGCCTGACCATTTGCTATGATTTTATGTTTCCGGAATACGTCAGGGGGTTGGCTTTAAAGGGAGCACAATTAATACTTAATTCCACTTTTTGGTTTGCTGATGAAATTAGCGGGCCTGCTGGATGGAGTCCGGAGCAATCAAAAGCTTTGGCGATGACCAGAGCCCTTGAAAACAACGTATTTGTAGGAATGGCATGCCGGACCGGAATAGAAAAAAAACTTTGGGGTTTTGGAAATTCTGTCATCGTAGGACCACAAGGAAAAATTCTGGCGGCTGCCGGAAGGGAAGAAGAAATTCTTGTGGCGCCAATTGATTTAGAGATGAGAAATACCTGGGCCAACTATGCAACATACATGGCTGATCGGCGAGTGGATCTGTATAAACGCTTGCTTGATTTCTGATCATTAAGGATTACCCCTCGACTAGAGCAATGGTTGTAAGAAGGGAGATGTTAAGACAGCCTCATTTCAATAAAGCACCAGAGAGAAATTCCCCGCCTTATCACCAATTGGTATTCCTACAAAGCCGCGAGCAATAAGTCATCAACCTCTTTCCTGAATGGCAAAGAGGATTGCGCTCCCATGCGGGTTACAGAAATTGATGCTGCTTTACACGCAAACGCTACGGCCGTATCCAGCGATTTGCTTTCGCACAGTGCTACGGCGAGTGCTCCGTTGAAGCAATCGCCCGCGGCGGTTGTGTCGATCGCCGTAACCGGTGGAGCCGCGATAAGTTCTTTCATTTCGCTATTCGAAAGGTATGCACCCTTTGATCCCAACGTAATAACTACATTGGCCACTCCTTTTTTATGCAAGAGCTGCGCTGCTTTTTCAGCAGATTCAATATTGGTTACACGAATACCCGTCAACAATTCAGCTTCTGATTCATTGGGTGTAATGACAAAGAGATGTTTGAAAACTTCATCGCTCAGGATATTGGCAGGTGCGGGATTGAGGATCACTTTCACCTTCTTTTTGTAGGCCTGTTCAATCGTGTACTCCACCGTATCCAAAGGAATCTCCAATTGCAGAAGTAGTATAGCCGGACCGTTAATCGACGCTAACGCCTGTTCAACGTTGACGATATTAAGTTGAGAATTTGCTCCCGGTGCCACTGCGATACTGTTTTCACCTTTGGCATCTACATTGATAAGCGCGACACCCGAAGGATGATTTTTGTCGGTGGTGATGAAGGAAGTGTTGATTTTCTCTCTTTGGAATTGCTGCATTGCCTGTCTTCCGAAAACATCGTTTCCGATGCTTGCAACGAAGGTCACATTGCCACCCAGCCTTGACGCTGTAACGGCCTGATTTGCTCCCTTGCCGCCCGGATTCATAAGGAACGAGCCTCCAATTACTGTCTCACCCGGCGACGGTAATTTATCTGCCTTCACTACCATATCGGTGTTCGAGCTCCCCACAACATATATAGGTATCCCCATAGATATTCTAAATGTGTTTGTCAAAACTATTGCAAAGAGATGTAAAAGTTTACCATTTTATTGTCCATGTAGCTGTTACTAAGGAAGGTTGCAGACTTGTTTTGGGAAACTTTACGCCCTGTTCTAGAAAGTTTCACCTGGGCGTTCGCAAATATGTCACACCAAGACTCCTGCATCCGTTCATGTAATACAAAATCACCAGTTATTCCCTTGATTCGAACTTGGTTTTTGAAGTAATATCCGACAAAAAAGTTTCTTTTTGGAGGACTTGGATCACGAATGAATATTGAATTAACGTCGATGGAAAAGTCATTTTGTAATATGTTTTCAATACTTCCACAATGATTTATACCTTGTCTTTTAGAGCCTCGAACAGCAAATGAAAAACAACTTTTGGGCTTTGTAGATTTCACTCGTAATTGGGCCAAAGAGAAAATTCTGGCGGAAGCTGAAAGGAAAGACGAAATTCATTGCATTAGAGTTGCAATTTAGAAATGTAGACCAACCTCATGATCTATGAATGATTCAAGCAAAGTACACTTCAATATCAAAGCGAAGACCTTGCAGACATATGACGCGATCGTAATTGGTTCTGGAATTAGTGGAGGATGGGCCGCGAAGGAGCTTTGTGAAAAGGGCTTGAAAACAATTGTCTTGGAACGAGGCAGGAATATTGAACATCTCAAGGACTATCCTACAATGAACAAAGCTCCATGGGAGTTGGAACATCGCGGCAGGATGAGCTATCAGTTTTATAAAGATAATCCCCTAATAACGAAGTCAGCAGGATTTGGTGAAGACACCGCTCACTTCTTCATCAAGGACATTGATCATCCTTATGTCCAGGAGAAGCCATTCGATTGGATCAGGGGATACCAGGTTGGTGGGAAGTCAATTATTTGGGGAAGAGCTTGCCAGCGTTGGAGTAATTACGAATTTGAGGCTCCCGCCAAATTGGGATATGGGCACGATTGGCCCATCCGTTATAAGGACATAGCTCCCTGGTATTCTCATGCTGAAAAATTTATTGGTGTTTGTGGAAATAAGGATGGAATCGATGCAATGCCTGACGGAGAGTTTCTGCCGCCTTATGAATTTAATTGTGTTGAGAAACATTTAAAAGAATCTTATTTAAAGCATTATAAGAATCGATTATATGTTCAGGGAAGATGGGCACATCTTTCTGAGCCGAACGAATTACACGTAAAACAGGGACGTGGCCGGTGTCAGGCTAGAAATCTTTGTATGCGCGGATGTCCTTACGGTGCATATTTTAGTTCCGTATCAGCCACATTGCCCTGGGCAGAAAAATCGGGTAACCTAACCGTTAGACCATTTTCAGTTGCACACTCGATCATATACGATGATGCAAAAGGTGAAGCTACGGGAGTTCGCGTCATTGATACGAATACTAAAGAAATAATTGAGTATTTCGCGAAGATCATTTTTGTCAATGCTTCTGCGCTCAACACAAACTTGATTTTACTCAACTCATCGAGTGAACGCTTTCCGAATGGGTTGGGGAATGATAGTGATACGTTGGGAACAGGCATTGGCTTCCACATTTATCGAGGATTCATCAGGGCTGCTTTCGAAGGTTTTACAGATAAGTATTACTATGTACGAAATCCCACTGAAGGCATTATTGCCAATTACCGGAATCTTGGCAAACAGGAGATGGATTACGTAGGAGGATTCACAAGCTTCTCTGGAGCATATCGGACCCGTGGTGTTGAAAACGGTGGTGCCCCGCGGCTTGGTGCTGATTATAAAGAACGGTTGCGCACCCCCGGACCTTGGGAAGCATATATGTATATGCAGGGGGAAACAATCATGAAGGAATCCAATCATGTTCGATTGAGTGAAGATAAAGTTGACCAATGGGGGATACCGCTATTGGTCACCTCGGTAGATTATGACGACAATGATGAAAAGATGATCAAAGATTTTCTTCAACAAGGCAGCGAGATGTTTGAATCTGCAGGAGGAAAAGTATTGGAAGCAATTGATAATAAACAGCCTCCTGGACTTGACATTCACGAGATGGGTGGGGTGCGAATGGGGAAAGATCCAAAGACCTCCATGCTCAATGAATGGAATCAATTACACCATTGCAAAAATGTTTTTGTAACAGATGGTGCTTGTATGACCAGTACTGGAAATCAAAGTCCATCCATACTGTATATGGCCTTGACAGCAAGAGCGGCTAATCATGCTGTATCGGAGCTTAATAAACAAAACCTGTAGAAAACAATAGCCATGAACAGACGAGAAGCTTTATCCGCCACGGCAGCTTTACTGGGTTCGGCCATAATTGGTTCACAGGCTTTTCTTTCCGGATGCAGCAGAGATGAAACTAAGATTGAAGAGTTTAGCGATGACATGCTGATGTTGCTTGATGAAATTGGCGAAACGATCCTTCCTGCCACCGCATCATCCCCTGGAGCGAAAGCTAGCAAAATCGGCGAGTTTATGAAGGTAATTGTAACAGAGTGCTACAGTCCAGAGGAACAAGAAGCATTTTTTGACGGCATCTCAACTATTCGGGAAGCAACCAGCAAAAAATATGATACTTCATTTACTAAACTTACAACGGAACAGAAAAATGAGTTGCTGCTGTTTTTTGACAATGAATCTAGGACAGCTAGTAGTGAGGGAGAGGATCAGGTACATTTCTTTACAATGTTAAATCAATTAACTGTATGGGGATTCTTTTCATCTGAACCCGGTGCAACGCAGGCCTTAAGATATGTACCCATCCCCGGCCGTTATGAGGGTTGCATTCCCTTTAGGGAAGGAGATGGTGCCTGGGTCTACTAACATGGTTTAATTTAATTAGAGGATTCTGGTTGCGGGAAGATATATATCCGGTACCTGCGACGGACTGCTAATTTTTTGTGGTCCCACTAAGGATGGTAAATAACGAGTGTATCCCAACCGGCGCATGGGCAACGCGTTTTTTTTGACACCGGCTTTGCGCCAGATCAGTCAACGTATTACACGGTCAGCTTATAATACAAGTTCCGCGGGCAGGGGTCAATCCTATTTTTTCGGGGGCGCTTAAATCTAAAGTTAGATAACATTTTTGAGGATGCTGAACAGGCAGATACCTGGTTTGGCTGACAACCATAGGTTTATTTCTAATGTGACAAATGATGGTTTGCATCAAGAACGATTGCCCCGTCATTTTAATGTTGCGAGGTCGAGCCAGAATTTTTCTTTGCCGCCTGCTGCTCCTTCAACTGCTGCTTTTCCATTTTTTTGAAATATTTACGGAAGAGAAAGTTTGATCTCATCGCTTCCATGTTTTCGTTAAAGCGATCGGTCCCTTGTTCAATGTTGACGGCAGTGTTCAATAACCGTTGCCGTAGCGCGGTGTCGGCCAGCACCAGACCTGCTGTGCCGTCGCCTTGCTTTACATTTTCGATAACGCCCTTTAATTCAGTCATCATGGATGAAGTCTGGTTGCTTGCATCCTGTAGTTGTTCGAGGGAATGAGCCAATTGGTGAGTCAATGTCGTGTCTTTGAACAGTTGATACACTATTCCTTCACCATCGTCAAGCGTGTTGACGATATTTTTTGCCGACGCTGTCAATGAAACTGTATTTGCGCCGGCATCCTTGAAATGAACAACCGCTTTCTTCAAATCTTTTGTCATAACTGTATCGGACAGAAGTGCCCACAAGCTTTCACTGCTATTAAGTTTTACGGTAATTTCGTACAGGTTCTTCGTAATTCGCTCAATATTGTTGTTTGTCGTATTAAGTGTTCTCAGCATTTCATCAGTTTCGACAGGTTTTCTCGAAAGCAGAACATCATCTTTTTCGATAGGGTCGGCATTAGCCCCAACTGAGTTGATGTTGACAAGTTTGTTCCCCATTAAGCCATCTGTACCAATAGAAACGATTGCGTCTTTCTTGATGTATGCCCTCATCTTTTCGTCGATGGTCATAACGACATAGATGGCTGTATCATTTGCAACGCTTATTGATTTTACTGTTCCTACATCTATTCCCTTAAACCTCACGTTGTTGCCAGGTACCAGACCATTTACATTGTTGACAACCGCCTTTACTGAAAACGTAGACCCGAGCAGGTTCCGGTTTTTTCCAATCATGTAAAGTGTAAGGATAAGAAAAACCAAGCCCGCTAACACGAGCAACCCAACTTTTGCATTATTGACTTTTTTATTTTTCATATAAACAATCAATCAAAGAATTCTCTAACCTTGGAATCCGAAGATTGCCGAAGGTTTGCATATGTATCATTCGCATAGCACTGTCCATCGATCAGCATGATCACGCGATTTGATGTTATGTCAATGCAGTTCATGTCGTGCGAGATGATGATGGAGGACGCATTATACTTTTTTTGGACGGTTACCATGAGCTCACTGATTTCCCTTGCAGTGATAGGGTCTAGCCCGGTGGTTGGTTCATCGTAAAGGATAATCCTTGGACGAAGAATCAGAGTCCTGGCTAGGGCAACACGCTTTCGCATTCCACCTGACAATTCGGAAGGCATCATGTCAATTGTGTGTTCGAGACCAACGTCGCTCAGTGCTTCAAGCACAGCACTTTCAGATTCTGCTTCGCGCCTGCTTTTTTCCCAATGAACACGCAATGGAAATTCCAGATTTTCTCTTACGGTCATCGAATCGTACAACGCATTACTCTGAAATAAGAAGCCTACTTTTGCCCGGAGCTGATCTAGTTCATCCTTCGTAAGGTCACTGATATTTTGATCCAAAACCACTATCCTGCCATCATCGGCTTCGATCAGGTTGATAATACATTTTATAAGAACAGACTTACCCGACCCGGATCTGCCCAGTATCGCAAGGTTCTCAGCATGTCCAAGCGTCAACGAAAAATTTCGGAGGACATGATTTTCTCCAAACGACTTGAAAAGATTGTTAACTGATATGACCGGAGCGTTTTTCATAGATTTAAGTTAGTCCAAGGAGATCGCTGATCTGAACAGCGATGAGATCTATTAGAAAAACCAGAACCGAGGCTACAACCACGGCCGAGTTCGCAGAACGACCGACGCCTTCTGTACCCTTCTGTGAATTGAATCCCTTATAGCATCCTATAATTCCAATAGCAAAACCAAAAAAGAAAGTCTTGACCAGCGAGGGTACTACATCGCCGAAGCTCAACGCGTCAAATACCTGAGTCCAGTACAAATGCCAGCTCACCGCACCTCGTATATTAACACCGATGTAGCCTCCGTAGAGTGCGACCGCGTTGGAAAGATTGCATAAAACCGGTAACATTAATGTTGTCGCCATAACGCGCGTCACCACCAGGTATTTGAATGGATTTGTTCCCGATACATCCATGGCATCGATTTGTTCGGTTACGCGCATAGATCCCAGTTCAGCGCCCATACCCGATCCGATCTTACCTGCGCATATCAATGCCGTTATAACCGGGGAGATCTCCCTGACGAGTGAGACGGAAACCATTGACGGGAGCAACGATTCAGCTCCAAACTCCACTAATGTTGGCCTTGATTGAATGGTTAGGACAAGTCCCATAATAAATGCCGTAATGCCGACAAGCGGCATCGATTTGTACCCCACCCAAAAGCATTGTCTCAGAAATTCGTCAACTTCCGGATTCTTTTTAAAGAGCTGAATAAAAAATTGCAGTGCAAACCGAGCTGTGTCACCAACTTCATCGAGAAATGCCCTGTATGTCCTTTGAAGTGCCACTGCTTGATCATTGAAGATCAAATATGTTCGGTGTAACATTGAAAAAGTCTGATGTTCGTCAAAATCCCAAATGATAATTGTCAAGATTCAGCGCAGTTTGATTATCCCGGGTTTGTCTTTTTTGACTAAATTGAGTACTCATTCACCGCATAAGCTGCGAAAGAGCCCGGTCTCTTTACTTTTGAAGTCTGACATTAACTATTATATCTTCCTTTAAGCGCACAACAGAAGCAATATGAAGGTAGAAACCATGAATGCCCACAAGGAGATTCCAGGTAATCCCTCTACAGCGAAATCAAGTCCGATTAAATTGAACGATCGCAGCAATGGTAATCCACTGCGCGTGCTTAGTGATGGTGACTGGCAGTTTTGGGTCTCCAATGGCTATGTGGTAATCAAGAATGCTGTGCCGAAGGAGCAGGCAAAAAGACTTGCTGATTACCTCTGGCAGTACGAAGGCAAAGATCCGAATGATATTGATAGCTGGTATAAACGACCTAACGTCGAAATGCAGATGAAGGAGCTGAATAACACTGGGATGGTGGAAATCTACAACCATCAGTACCTGTGGGACAACCGTCAAACGCCAAGGGTATACGAAGCATTCGTTGATATCTGGGGTACAGAAAAGTTGTGGGTTACGATAGATCGCGCCAATCTCAATTTTCCCATGCGTCCGGGATTTGAATACAAAGGGTTCATCCATTGGGATTACAATCCGGAAACCAAGCCTCAAAATGTTCAGGGTGTACTTGCACTTGCCGATCAAACCGATGAAAGCATGGGTGGCTTTCAATGCGTTCCTGAATTGTACCGCACCTACGACAAGTGGAAACTAACACAACCCGAGGACCGCGATTACTATAAACCCGATACAACCGGCTTCGAAGTAATAAAGGTGAAACTTGAAGCGGGTGATCTTTTGATTTTTAATAGTCTGTTACCGCATGGTATTCGCGCGAATACAAGTGGAAACAAAGTGCGAATTGCCCAATACATTGCCATGATGCCTGCACAAGAAGATAATGAGGAATTGCGTCAATGGCGTATTAACAGTTGGCAAAGTCGTGATGCTATGGAAGGTTATGCATTTCCTGGCGATGCGTTGAAACGTGAAAAGCAAAATCCTGTTGCAAGGCTTTCGCCTCTGGGGCAGAAGTTGCTTGGCTATTTGCGATGGGAGTAAGGTAGTCCGTAAGCGGGTCAAGTCATGAGGTATAAGGTATAGGGTATAGGGTATAGGGTATGTCCTCTCCCCCATATACCTTATACCTTATACCCTTATTCCTTATTTCACCTCGCCGAAGCCCGCACCTGCGAGTTCGTACGCAAGTAAGCCATCAGATCAAGTACTTCTGCATCTGTTAACGAGTTGAACAACCCTTGCGGCATCATCGAAGTTTCTGTTGTTTCCCTGGATTGAATATCAGACTTGTTGATCACAATTGCATCCTGTCCTACGATCCTTAATGTAACCTGCCTTTCATTTTCAGAAACGACGTTGCCAACATAAGTTCGGCCGTCGGTGGAAGTAATGACAACCATTCTATAGTCATCCTGAATTTCACCGCTCGGATTGAGAACATTACTCAGAACGTAATCTACATTACCGCGATTTGAACCCGTCAGATCCGGACCAAGGACACCACCTTCATTGTACATCTTATGACATGGTCCGCAAGTATTATTGAAGATCAGCCGACCCTTGCCCGCATCGCCATTTGCAATAGCCTCATCGTTGAGAAGTCCTTTATACTTCTTATATGCTGCAGTCTGGTCGTTGCTCAACTCATCTAATGGAGCACCCCAGACCTCCAAAAAGCCGCTACCGACGACGCGGAGTAGTTGTCGCGCGGCGTAAACGGGTACATCCGATCTTGGAATCACTTCACTGCGCAACGCATTTGTTAACATCCATCCGTAACCTGGCCTTGATGCCAGGGTTTGCACAGTTTCAAGTTTTTCGGCCGCGTTAAACCGAGGATATTTTTCGATAAGCAATTTTCCCAGCTCATCCTTATCAAATTCAGCCGTTGCCCGGATAGCATGTATGCGAAGGTTGGGATCATTATACAAGGAAGGCAATTCGCGGATAAGTTCGACCCTTTGTTTTCGGGCAAGTGCATTCAGTGCTTTTACCCTTTCGTCCTTGGGCTTTCCGTTATCCCGAACAGTTGCAATAAACTCCTGGGCTGCTTCAGTATCTCCAAACTGCTGCGCAATCGAAACGGCTAGTTGCTTTACTTTACTATCTCTCGATGATTGCAAAGTCTGATACAGCGATGACCAGTTTTTTGGCGTAACAATATCTTTTCTTCCTTCTAAGCCATCGAGCATACCTTCCAATAGTGTTGCAGTTGATTCCGGTTTCTCTTCCAAGTGTGCGATTAGTGCTTCGACAGCATTTGCGTCGACCGATCGACGGGCAACGAATCGGGTTACCATGGGCATTTTGTTTTCCGATACCAGCTCAAGCACTCGCGCACTGTTGCTGGCAACCAACGGTTCCACACCATACCATATCATTTTAGGCAGGTTGTGATCCGAGGCGTCTTCGGCATGGGCAACCAACGCCTGGGCTATGTCCCATTTTTTGTCCTCGTCCAGGCGCTGAAGGCTTGAAGCCAGGTATAACCGCACAACAGCTGAGGGATCCTTTGCAGCCATGCGATTAAATTCCTGCAAAGCAGCATCCGAGGCTGACTTGTCTTCACATAGCATTTGTATAGCCCACGCGCGCACATACTCATCTTTGTCGCTAAGGGCTTCCATTAATTGCTTTTCACCGAATCCACCGGTGACATGGAGAGACCACATGGC
>CAMLER010000029.1 GCA_946478915.1 uncultured Chryseolinea sp. | reverse complement strand
GCATAACCGTGTCCTCCTGCGCGTTCAAGTAGATCAAATGTGTTGTGATGCACTCTAATAGAGCGGCCGCCGGTAGGAGGGGTCTGAACATTCACCAACGACAGGTGATTGTCCATATAGGTATTATATATTTCGCAATCTGTCAGATAGACTTCCCAGAGTTCGAAAGCGATGTTGGGTGCGGATCCATTATTCCATTTACCTACAGGATTAACAGAAATACGGCTATCATGAAGTTTCATTCGGGTAATCTTGTTACCCCCTGAACTCAATGCCTTTATACCATATCCTGTATTCTCATCGATGTTGAGACCGCTGATGTCGACGGATTCGAGGTGGGCCAACTGCAGTGCACCGGAAGCCCATCCTGTGCTTCCCCAAGAACAATTCACAAGCGTGATTTGTCGTAAGCTGGAGTTTTTTACGTCCCAAATCCAAATGCCGCAAAAGTTGGTTTCCCTCACTTTCACATTTTCGATGGCGATTCTATTTCTATTCTTTACATATATTCCACCGTGGAGCCTTTTTCCATCGCCATCAATTGTAAAATTCTTGAGTGTCTGATTTCCTTCCGAAAATCCAGCTGAATTTAAAGTCATCAGAAACTTATCAAGGGCAAAGCCTGGGTCGCCCGGATTAAAATAGAAGGAACTTGCGGCTTTGATGATAGTCTGGTCGATACCCGCGCCCTCAATATTGACGCCGGGCGGAACATTGAAGGAGCCGGATTCCACAAAAGTGCCACCTGAAAGTCGTATGGTATGACCTTGTGAGGCCGGGACCTTCGATACTGCTGCCCGAAGTGTCCGCCACGGATTCCCCTGGCTACCGTCACCATTATCGTTTCCGGAAATGCTGACGTAATAGATATTAGCCAGACCGCAATGCGTGCACACCAGAAACAACGCTATTATGCTTACCCTCCTCATGCCAAGTTGTCTAGTTGTGAAAAAATGTGCTATGGGACTAGCACGATGTTTCAAAAATGAGGACGGTAACCGCTCGATGGAAGGTATGTTCGACGGAATAACATTATCGGAATTTAGTCCGCTATAAAAGGCTTTAAAAATTCAGAGCCATCATAAGCTCCAATGCCGGTTGCCTCCCGTGCAAAAGATCTTCCATTACGTGTTCCACCACGTATTAATGGGCTATCCGCTGACGGCTTATAATAAGGAAAAGGACGATCGCCCTCACCCATAATTTTTGGATCTACCGACATATTATTGCGGACTTGTCCTTCAGGCTTACCCAGATGAAGGTTACTTAGTAAGTTATTTTCGATCACCAGGTTTTTGATGGTTGCCCCTTTTTCCAGCCGCAAAAAGCAATTGGGATAGTGGGCGTGACCAGTAGCTGAATTTATGATTAGATTATTCTCAATTACAACGTCCTGACTGACGCCGCCATTATCACACTGCAGAAAGTTTACGGTCGATGTGCCTGTCAGTTCAACGGTATTGTTAAAAATGTGTACATTTTTAAGATTGCCTTTGTATGCATTGATAACAGCCGTTGGAAACGGACTGGCTATGTCATAAAAAATGTTGTGATGTATACTCCAATTCTCCTTTGCATGAGACCAGTTCGAAATTCCTGAAAATCCGCCGTCGAAAAAGTTATGGTCAATTTCTGCATCATGAATGGTAAGTTCAATTCCGTAGCCGTTCCCATTCGCACGGGATTTTATATCGAAAATGTTATGATGTATCCGAAATGCGCGACCGGTCGGTCTGGTATTGTGATCACTGTTTACTATCGAGATATGATTATCGAAGTAACAATTATAAATTTCGCTATTGGTAAAACTGTTAGCCCAGAGTTCAACGGCAATATTTGGGGCCATTCCGTTTTTCCACAATCCTTTTGGGTTTACTGAAATCCGGCTATCATGAAGTTTGAAATTGTTTAAGTTGTGCTCCTTTTCATGACCAAGGGTTTTAATTCCATAACCTTTCCCCTCATCGATTTCCAATTTATAAATGTCAACGTGATCGACATACGCAAGCTGAAGTGCGCCGGAACACCACTCATTGCTTCCCCATGCACAATTTAGCAATGATACGGCTTGCATCCGGACGTTAGTTGCGTTCAGTATCCAGATTCCGCAGAAATTAGTATCCTGAACTTTTACATCTACTATCCTAATCCCATTTCTGCCATTAACATAAATACCACCGTGTGTTTTCTTTGATGATCCGTCAATAGTAAACCTTGATAGCGATTGATCACCGGGATATTGCAACGGGCCATCTAATCGCATGAGGAATCGTTCGGGCGAAAACCCCGGGTTTAAGGGATAATAGTGAAAAGAAGTTGTACTGCTAATAATGGTCGAATCCATGCCGGCACCTCTGAGGTTTACTCCTGGCGGAATAGATAGAGGAGCATGTTCAATGAAAATTCCTGCGGAAATAATTATTGTATGTCCTTCTCCTGCGGCAACTTTCTCAAGTGCATAAGCAATAGTGCGCCAAGGCGCATTTTTCGATCCGTTACCCCTTATGTTATTTCCAGAAATGCTGACATAAATATTGTCTGCGATGCATTGGGTGGAAATCAATATGGTTAATAAGAATAATCTGAAAACCATCATCAGCCGATTCATTCTTAAACAAATTGAATGGACGTCTGGTTTTCTGGCGTCGAAATTTGGTTTTACTTAAAATTAAGCTGGATATGACTGTGTTATTATATCAACTGAATCTAAACCATCTGCCTTTTAAAATGTTGTTCTCTACAAGTGATGCACCACCAGGGCTATTATTATTATTATTATTATTTGACTCACTTTTCACGCCGCAGAGTAAATCCCAAAGATGAAGTTAATTCAATGTGCAACCTTTTGCGATCCGCATTCTAATCCTTGGAATTACTTTATTGAAAATCAGTGATTATGAGAGTAATTATTATTCATAATCGGTATCGTTATCAAGGTGGTGAGGACGCTGTTTTTCAGTCGGAAGCGGAATTGCTTTCACAGCATGGCAATGAGGTGCAGCAATTGGTATTTGACAATAAGGATATATCCGATTCTTTTGACAAGTATTTACAGGGACTTCGTGGAATTTACAATGTTGGCAGTGCCCTCACTTTGCAGAAACTCATTAACGAGTTTAAGCCTCATATCATTCATGTCCATAATTTTTTTCCACTTGCATCTCCATCAATTTTCTACACAGCGAAAAAATTTCGTATCCCGGTGGTTGTTACCCTTCATAATTTCCGGCTCGTTTGTCCCAGTGGAACCTTGTACCACAACGGAGCGATATATGAAGACAACCTTCGGAAGTTAATTCCGTGGGATGGGATTGCAAAAGGAGTATACCGGAATTCCAGAATGGAAACCTTGGCATTAGCAGGAATTACAACGGTTCATAATTTAATCGGTACCTGGAAAAACAAGGTTGACAAGTTTATTGTATTGACTGAGTTTGCACGAAGGAAATTCTTGGACTCGGCACTTCGGGTGAATAAAAACCAGTTTGTAGTCAAACCAAATTTCGTGGCAGACTGTGGTGTGGGTTCTGCACCGCGGGAAAATTTTTTTGTTTGGGTTGGCCGTTTGTCTGTCGAAAAAGGAATCCACGTGGCTTTGAAAGCATTGGCAATTGAAAAGTTTAAATTGGTAGTTTTCGGCGATGGTCCGTTAAAAGATGATGTAGTTAGGGTTGCAAGCGTTAACCCCAACCTTGTCTACCTTGGATTCCAGGAGAGAAATGTGATTATAGATTACCTCAAACGCTGCACAGCGCTATTGCTTCCATCTGTTTGTTATGAGGGTTTTCCCATATCTCTTTTGGAATCATTTGCCACAGGTACACCGGCAATCGTCTCGAACTTAGGACCATTAGCCGAAATTGTTCAGGATTATGAAAATGGATTGCATTTTGAACCGGGAAACCCCCAGGACATGGCAAATAAAGTCTCTATGATTTCAAATGACCCCTCATTGGCCAGGAAATTGGGCGAGAATGCGAGAAGTACCTATGTAAATAACTTTACGCCGGAGAAAAACTATCAGAAATTAATAGATATTTATACACAACTCATTCATATTGGAATCGACGGCCGATAATCAAATGGAAAGTACGGACAAATATCCGCTGGTGAGCATTGGAATTCCAACTTATAATCGAAATGGCGGGATAATAAGGACATTAGAATCTATTTGGAGGCAACAATATCCAAAAATTGAGATCATAATATCCGACAATCATTCGACCGATAATACAGAGCAAATTATTCTAGGTCTCAAAAAAGATCATCCCGATATAAAGTATTTCAGGCAGGATCGGAACATTGGTATGATTCCCAATTTTGAATTTGTCTTGAGACAAGCATCAGGAAAGTATTTTATGTGGGTTGCCGATGACGATAATTTGGCACCCGGTATTATTCAAAGGTATGTTGCCTTTTTAGAAGATCATCCTGGCTATTCTTTAGTCTCAGGTGAAATAAAATACTGGTTGGGCAATAACTCAGATTTCAATGAAAGGGGGTTTACATTTGAACAGGAATCGCCGGGGCTTCGCGTTGTTAATTATTATTTCAAGGTAATTTATGGGGGTATGATCCATGGAATGATGCGTCGCGACCTTACCGGAAGAATTTCCCTTCGCAAGGTTATTGGCAATGACTATCACTTTATTGCAAATCTGGCTTATCTGGGAAAAATCAAAAATTTCGCTTTCGTCGGCTACAATAAGACTTTTGGCGGAACGTCGAAAACATTTCAACAATATGCAGAAGCAATGGGGGACTCGGATTTTGCTAGAAATTTTCCACACGTAAAAATTGCTTGCGACGCTTTTGCCGAGGTCTGGAGCCGATCACCTGTTTATTCGTCAATGCATACGTTGCCAAAGTTCATGTTGGCGATTTCTTCGTTTTTCGGGGTGTTTTTTTGCTATTATGGTAAAATTTTTCCCTTGATTGTTGGAGGCAAGGTTAAAAGGTTTTTTGGGCGTGTTTTGGCAAAATTGGTGCTCTTTTGCACATTTTGATTCTTTGAAATGATTTCAATCCAGCAAACCCATGATGCGCATCATTTGCGGGCCGGCAAAGAAGCTATTTGTTTGTAAAAGGAATCTAACGTTGTTCACGAAAAATAACGTTGATCTTTAATTTAAAAAGAAAAAACAGAACTAAATGAAAGCAGTAATTTTTGCCGGTGGATTTGGAACGAGAATAAGTGAAGAAAGTGGTGTAAGACCTAAGCCAATGGTCGAGATCGGAAACAAACCGATATTATGGCATATCCTTAAAATCTATTCACATCATGGCATCAATGAATTCATAATTTGCTGCGGTTACAAAAGTTATATCATTAAGGATTTTTTCTCGAATTACTTTCTCTATATGGCCGATGTCACATTCGACATGAAGCATAATAATATGGAGATTCATAATGCCTTTACAGAGCCGTGGAAAGTAACGCTGGTGGAAACAGGCGAAGACACGATGACTGGAGGGCGCCTTAAGAAAGTAAAGAAATTCATTGGAAATGAGCCCTTCTGTCTTACCTACGGTGATGGTGTTAGTGATGTTAATATCACAAAATTGATCGAGTTTCATAAGAGTCAAGGTACAAAAGCAACGCTAACTGCGGTGCAGCAACCTGGCCGCTTCGGTGCTTTTACGTTAGGACAAGAAGATGTCTTAATTAACAGTTTCCAGGAGAAACCACTAACTGGTGATTCACCCTGGATAAACGGTGGCTATTTTGTTTGCGAACCGTCGGTACTTGATCTTATCACTGACGATAACACGATTTGGGAAAGACAGCCTCTTGAAACGCTTGCATCCACCGGCCAGTTATCTGCATATAAGCATTCTGGATTTTGGCAGGCAATGGATACTCTTCGCGACAAACACGTCCTCGAAGAGCTTTGGAAGTCCGGCAAAGCACCATGGAAAAAGTGGTGATCTCCTCAAGTAAAATCAAAACTAACATTATATAAACGCAATATGAAGATTGTAATTTTCGGAAACATGGGTTATGTAGGCCCGGGTGTAGTTGAACGACTGAGAAAAACTTATCCAACTGCCACTTTGATTGGTTATGATGCAGGCTTTTTTGCCAGCTGCCTCACTAACGTCGACTATTTGCCTGAAAGAAAATTAGATCACCAATATTTCGGCGACGTTCGGAACGTGCCGGATTCGATTTTAGAGGGAGCAGATGTCGTGATTAATCTTGCCGCGATTTCGAATGACCCGATGGGTACTAAATTTGAAGAAGTAACGCTTGACGTAAATCATAAATCAGGTATTAAGCTTGCTAAACGGGCGAAAGAACTTGGCGTAAAATCATTTGTCTTCGCTTCCAGTTGCAGCATGTATGGTGCAGCCAGCGATGGTGCCAAGACTGAAGATTCAACGCTCAATCCACTCACGGCCTATGCGCGCTCCAAAGTGTTTACAGAGCAGGATCTGAAGCCACTGGCTGATGATAAATTTACGGTAACATGTCTACGTTTTGCAACAGCCTGCGGTATGAGTTCAAGGTTGCGACTGGACCTGGTTTTAAATGATTTCGTAGCTTGCGCATTGGCGTCAAAGCATATTACGATTTTGAGCGATGGAACACCATGGCGTCCGTTGATCAATGTGAAGGATATGGCAATCGCAATTGATTGGGCAATCCAGAGGCCGGCATCTCTTGGTGCATTCCTGGCTGTTAACACAGGAAGTGAAGCTTGGAATTATCAGGTGAAAGATCTGGCGGAAGCAGTTGCTGCGGCTATCCCGGGCGTTAAAGTTTCGATCAATACCGAGGCTCCTCCAGACAAAAGATCCTATCGCGTAAATTTTGATCTTTATAATAAAATAGCTCCGAACCACCAGCCAGAGTACGACTTAGCCAGAACTATTCAGGAATTGAAGGAAGGTCTTGAAGCAATGAAGTTTAATGACGCAACTTTCAGAGATTCAAAACTGATGAGACTAAAGGTATTAACTTCGCTGCAGAGCTCGGCTCAACTTGGAGATGATTTGAAATGGCGTAATAATTAATACCTGTTTTATATTGTTTAATTGTTCTAAATCTCAACCATCACAAAATTGATTTTCAAGGAAACCAAACTAAAGGGCGCGTACATCATCGAGCTTCAAAAGCTTACCGATGAGAGAGGATTTTTTGGCAGATCATGGTGCAAAAAAGAATTTGAAGCCCATGGATTAAATGCCAATGTAGTACAAGCGAATGTGTCTTACAGCAAGACGAAGGGAACGATTCGCGGAATGCACTATCAGGTTGCACCTTATTCGGAGACCAAGTCAATCCGATGTTTTTCAGGATCGATCTATGACGTAATTATCGACATTCGTCCGGATTCCCCAACTTTTAAACAGTGGATAGGCGTGGAATTATCAGCGGAAAACGGGCTCATGTTATTTGTTCCGGAAGGTTTCGCTCACGGCTTCATAACGCTCGAGGACCATACGTCAGTAAACTATCTCGTCACAGCTTACTATACTCCGGGAGCTGAGGGCGGAATAAGGTATAACGATCCGGCATTCAACATTGAATGGCCCATCGAGCCGACTGTTGTTTCGGAGAAGGACAGAAACCATCCGCCCTTCCAGGTTCCTAAAGCGAATGTCAGCGTGTGATATAGCAGCGTACCGGCGAGTTTATGGACCAATCAAAAAAAATCCGATATTCGCTAACCGGTAGCGCGCAGAGTTGATGCCTTGCCGATTTGTAGTGCTCTCTAAAGACCAAACCAAATAGACTTTTTTATATGATAATAATTGACACAGCGCTTGCAAAGCGACATGAAGAGAAAAATCCGGTTCGCGTGGGATTGATTGGCGCTGGATTCATGGGTCGGGGTATAGCGTATCAAATCGCGACTGCCGTTCCTGGGATGAAGCTAGTAGCTATTTATAACAGGACACTCGAAAAGGCGAAAAAGGCCTATAATGATGCGGGCATTGAGGACGTGCAGGTGGTGAAGACTGCCGAAGAATTGGAAGATAGAGTTGCGCGGGGCAAATACTCCATAACAGAAGATGCGTCCCTGCTTGTCAAGGCCGACAACATTGATGTTCTTGTGGAAGCGACGGGAGCTGTCGAATTTAGTGCGCGTATCACGTTCGAAGCGATTCGCAATAAAAAGCATGTGGTGCTTATGGATGCGGAACTCGATGGTACGGTCGGAGGAATTTTAAAAGTATACGCCGACAAAGCTGGGGTTGTTCTTACGAATGCCGATGGGGATCAACCTGGCGTTGAGATGAACCTTTACCGCTATGTGAAATCTATAGGCCTTAAACCCGTATTATGTGGGAACATAAAAGGATTGCAGGATCCCTATAGAAATCCAACTACCCAAGAGGGTTTCGCGAAAAAATGGGGGCAGAATCCTCACATGGTAACGTCATTTGCTGACGGCACCAAAATATCGTTCGAACAGGCTATTGTGGCAAATGCGACTGGCATGACCGTTGGTAAAAGAGGTATGTTCGGTCCAACAGTCCCTGTAGGCACACAATTAATAGACGTCGTTAAACATTATCCGCTGGAGCTTCTTACATCGGGCCCTGGTATTGTGGATTATGTGGTCGGAGCTTCACCGCCAGCAGGTGTTTTTGTTCTTGCCACGCACGATAAACCGTTTCAGCAACATTACCTGAATCTGTATAAGTTAGGTGAGGGCCCGCTATATCTATTTTACAACCCTTACCATATTTGTCACTTTGAAGTACCGCTTACTTGCGCCAGAGCGGTGTTGTTCAATGACGCAGCCTGTGCGCCGATCGGTCCTCCAAAAGTTGAAGTCATTACTGTCGCAAAGAAGGACCTCAAGGCTGGTGAAACGATAGATGGTATTGGTGGTTATCATGCTTATGGACAATGTGAGACAGCAGAAATAACTGCGGAAGAGGAATTGTTACCAATCGGATTGGCTGAAGGCTGTCTGTTAAAGCGTGATATTGCTAAAGATCAGGTTATTACCTACGCCGATGTCACCGTTCCTGAAGGCAGATTTTCTGACCAATTGAGAAGGGAACAAAACGAATATTTTAAGGTTACTGCATAAGCAATTTCCGGATTGATGAGAATTGAGTATGGGATTGAATTAACCAGGCTGACTGGTGCGTAATAGCGTCATTATTTGCTTGGTCATGGTGAAAAAATCTCATTGAATAGTGACAACCATCATTTATGCGAGCCATCAATGGCTCATAACTTTGATGCACGTCTGACCTCAATCACATTATCCAAACCCTCATGAACTGCCGCTTCTGCAAAAAACCACTGACCACGAAATTCGTTGAGCTCGTTAATTGTCCGCCGTCAAACGCGTTCCTTTCGTCTACTCAGCTCTCTGAAGGAGAGAATTATTATCCTTTAACAATTTTTGTCTGCGACAACTGCTTCCTTGTGCAGGTTGATGAATACAAAAAGGCCCACGAAATATTCAATAGCGATTATGTTTACTTTTCATCCTACTCAAAGAGTTGGGTCGAGCATGCTCGCCGTTATGCCGAAAGCATGGTACAACGGTTTGGCTACAACCAAGACTCATTGGTAGTTGAGGTTGCATCCAATGACGGATATCTGTTACAGCATTTCAAGAATATGGGTATCCCGGTGTTGGGAATTGAACCAACAAAAAACACGGCGAACGTCGCTATTTTGAAAGGAATACCAACCATAACCGAATACTTTGGAAGTCAATTTGCGCACCGACTTGACAATCGAAGAAAGAAAGCTAATCTATTAATCGGCAATAATGTGCTGGCCCATGTGCCCGACATTGAGGACTTTGTTGAAGGATTGAAAGTTGCTTTGCGACGCAATGGGGTGATCACAATGGAATTTCCTCATCTGTTGAGACTTGTAGAGGACTGTCAGTTTGATACGATCTACCACGAGCATTATTCTTATCTATCCTTTACAACGGTGAAGAAGATTTTTGAATCACACGCCCTGGAAATGTTTGACGTTGAAGAACAGCCAACGCACGGCGGCTCACTCCGGATCTTTGCCAAGCATAAGAAGGACTCAAGCAAACCCATTTCAAAGAGAGTGGAAGAAATGCTTGGGAAAGAAGAGAAAGCGGGCATTACTAAAATGGAATATTATCAAAATTTTCAAGGACGAGTGGATAGGATCAAGTATAGTTTGCTTGAATTCCTTTTGGAAAAGAAACATCTCTCGAAGAAAGTTATTGGCTATGGCGCCGCGGCGAAAGGGAACACGCTGCTGAATTATGCTGGTGTAAAAGGCGATGATCTGATCCGGTTTGTTGTCGATGCGGCACCTTCTAAACAGGGAAAGTACCTTCCGGGAAGTCACATTCCAGTTTATTCTGAAGAGCAAATCCGGTCGTTCCGCCCTGACTATATCATTATTTTTCCGTGGAATCTTAAAGAAGAAATCGTGCAACAACTTTCTTACACAGCAGAATGGGGCTGCGAGTTTGTTGTCTTTATCCCGGAGATGAGAATTATAAAAGCATCAAATGCTCTTGAAGCTGCATAATACATTGATCTATCAGTCTTTATAACTAGTTTCACAAAAAAAATTGTCCGTGCAATACGACGTAATTATTGTTGGGGGTGGCGCAGTAGGTCTGGCCACAGCCTTACAGCTGAAAAAAGAAAATCGAAATCTGAAAGTCCTCGTCATTGAAAAGGAACCTGTCGTTGCTAACCATCAGACCGGTAACAACAGCAATGTTATTCATTCAGGAATATATTATAAACCTGGGAGCCTTAAAGCCAGAAATTGTATACGGGGATATAACCTCCTCGTGGATTTCTGCAGGCAGAATGATGTGCCGTTTAGCTTGTGCGGTAAGATCATCGTTGCTACTGACGAAAAAGAGCTTCCGTTGCTGAAAAACATCTATGATCGTGGTCAACAAAACGGGCTACAAAATCTTCGAATGCTTAAGGGCGAAGAACTTAAAGAATACGAACCTCATGTCGCTGGGATCGCTGGCATTCACGTTCCCCAAACCGGTATTGTGGACTATCGTGTTGTGGCGGAAAAGTATGCTGAAGTGTTGCAAAATATGGGTGGTGAACTGCGACTGAATGAAAAAGTAAAAGACATTAAACTGGATAGCAATAGTGTAACCGTTGTTACGTCCAAAACCACATACACCGGGAAGTTGATTGTGAATTGTGCCGGACTCTACTCGGATAAGATTGCGAGACTTACGTCACCGAACCTGGATGTGAAAATTATTCCGTTCAGAGGCGAATATTATAAGCTGAAAAAGGAGAAGGAATACCTTGTAAAAACTTTGATTTATCCTGTGCCGGATCCCAATTTCCCTTTCCTTGGTGTTCATTTCACGACGATGGTCGGGGGTGGCGTTGAATGCGGTCCAAATGCCGTATTAGCGTTCGCACGGGAGGGGTATAAAAAATCTGATGTTAATCTTTCTGAATTAAGCGAGACGGTAATGTGGCCGGGATTCAGAAAAATTGTTTCCAAGTACTGGCGGACAGGTTTGGGCGAGATGCATAGGTCTTATTCTAAACCAGCGTTTACGAAGGCATTGCAGAAGTTGTTACCGGAAATCCGAGAAGAGGATCTGGTCGTTGGAGGAGCAGGGGTTAGGGCGCAAGCCTGCGATCGCACGGGTGGCCTATTGGACGATTTTTTAATCGTGGAGGACAAGCAAGTGATAAACGTATGCAATGCACCATCGCCGGCAGCTACATCGTCACTAGCAATCGGGGAAACCGTTGCAAATTGGGCAAAGAACCGGTTGTAAGCAAAAGGGCTGATACCGATTGTGCAGTCTATCAGTGAGTTAGCAATTCATGGCATGGACATTGATTTCTGCACCATGCAGCCTCGAGAACAATATGTTATGAACGATGGGCATTTTACTTAAAGGGTTTCGTATTCTGTAGTGATATATCGCCCCCCTGGACTTGTGCAGCACACAGCAACACCAGCTTATTACTTGTTTTAAGCATCTCATCTGGCCTCTTAGGATTTTCTATGTTGTAATGAATAACAGAGAGGATTATTCTAATCGTCTCGCTGGCTCAAAATGGATTAATCATTTTTTCTCATTTACGAAACAACTGAAATTCACCTGGTCTTTTCGTGGGCTTGCGTTGAGACTATCGGAATCATTGGTCATCGTGCGGGGGGGCGCAGATCCAGAACGAATTTTTTGTAATCTCTAAGTTCTTAGCTGAGAAAGCCTATCGGCATTTCTTAAGACATCAAAAAAATTAGGTGTTGGGCTTAGTCGACATTCACCGGACCAGTAAGGTATATTCCACCGCTGCGCTCTCGCTTCAATCATTCTACCTTCTTAATCTTAAGTAATGCTTAGTGAAACCTATGAGCAAACCTCGCAGAGAATGCCTCAATTGCTATATGTATCGAGTATTGCACAATCAAGATCAGAAAGCAGGTATTTGTATAGAAGTAGCGCTTCCAAAGTCTTCGAGGTTCCTGGTAGAGGCGATAGGCCCATTCTAACGAAAATCGTTGCATCCAGAGAGGCGACCTTTTAGCGAGGCCGGCATATACATTAAATGCCTGGCCAACACCAAGCATACATCCGTAGATTTTTCCCCTGTGGTCGGACATCCACTTTTCCTGCTTCGGACAACCGAGCGCAATAAAGATTAAGTCAGCGTGTGCATCATTAATGGTCTTTACAATCTGATATTCCTCATCCTCAGTAAGTGCCCTGAATGGTGGAGCGTAATAACCCCGTATGTCAAGTGTTGGTAGTTCGCTCTGGGCTCGCTGACATATTTTTTTCAGTACCGCATCAGTTGTGCCGTAGAAGTAGACAGATTTTCCCCGTGCAGCAGCTTCTGCTAAAAGATCAGGAAAGACGTCCATTCCGCAGACGCGCTCCTGATTAATTTTTTTAAACTGTTTGAGAAAAAGTGTAAGAGGTTTCCCATCGGGTGCAATTATATCCGCATTTTTTAGAACGGCATTAAAATTGCCATCCTCGAAGGCTTCGATCGTCATGTGCACATTCGCGAAACAAACGTACGACGACGATTTCCGTTTAGCCAGCGAAAACACCTCGTTTATGAATTTTTTGTAGGAACCAAGCGATACCGGGAATGTGAAAATATTCTCTTTGACCATTTCTCCAACTGTTTTTGTTTTCCTCTACCGAGAAAGACAATAAAAAACTCGTTCCAAACTTTTTAGGGAAGCCGGAACGAGTTAGTGGAAGTAGAAGTAAAGAGATTAAAACTTAGTATGCACTTTTTTCACCACTGATCATATTCCAAACCGTGAGGAAAATGATCTTAATATCAAGAGAAAGGCTCCAGTTTTCCATATAGTTCACATCATACTCGACGCGCTTTTCCATAAGGCCTATTTCTTTTGTCTCACCGCGATAACCGTTAACCTGTGCATAACCTGTTATCCCAGGCGTTACGAAGTGTCTTACCTTGTATTTCTCAATAGTTTTGGCATACTGTTCTTGCTGAGCGCTAATGTGCGGACGAGGACCTACCACCGACATATTACCCATCAAAACATTTACAAACTGGGGAACTTCGTCAAGATTTGACTTTCTTAGGAAACGACCTACCCGGGTTACGCGTGGATCGTTCTTCGTCGCCTGACGCTCGGAAGTATTGTTCACATACATAGTACGGAACTTATAGCATTCGAACAGTTTATTTTTCTTTCCCTGGCGTAACTGTTTGAAAATGATCGGGCCAGGGGAGTCCAAACGGATTGCCAACGCAACTATTGGTACGATGATCGGGAATATTAACAGAATGACAAGAAGCGAGAAAACAATATCAAATAATCTCTTCAAACCCGCATTCAACGCTACCCCTAATGGTTCTTTCCGCGTTGTAATCACCGGGATAGAGTCAAGCATGAAGACATTGTATTTGTCCGTTACAGCCTCACCCAGATCAGGAGTTATCCTTAGATAGATGAAATTATCATCTGCAAATTTTGAGATCTCTTTCAACAGTGCATCATTTCCAGGAGGAAGCGCAAAATATATCTCGTCGATGTTATGCTTTATACAGAAGTCTGCTACGTCTTTCACCTTACCTTTGACCAACTCTTTTGACACTATAAGCGGATCTACATTGTCGTCAAAAAATCCCTTGAAATTATACTTGGAAAAATCGTGTTCAACAAAGAAGTTATAAAGTGCTCTTCCTGAACGAGTAGCACCTATAATGATCACTGAACGCTGATCGAAACCAGAGAATTCGAAATATTTCCAGGTCAATTTGTAGACGATCCGAGACCCAATGAAAAATGACGCTGTGAATAAATATACAAACGGTAAAAACTGAACATTTAAAGGATATGAATTCGTGGTATAAAGGATGATGCTGAGCAAACAGAAATGAACCAGCAGCGTACCGAACAAACTAATGCTTATACTCCTGATCAAACTGAATTTATTGATACGGTAAATCTCATTAAGAAAACCGGCAATTACCCAAACAAGGCTGAAGATGACGAAGAAAGAAGTTTCCTGGCCCTCAGGAATACCCGCTGAAAATCCCAGCTTTTTAGTTAGTGAAAACGCAAGAGAAATGAGGTAAAAATCAAGGATAAATACCATCATCTTAATCAAGCGCGAATAATATTTATCTTCCATAAAAACTCTTTTTAAAGCCAAACATGTCATAAAAATAGGCGTGTCTATGCAAGTTGGAGATGACCGCGATCATCACTTTTAAAAATCTTTCTCATGAAGTTGCGGTGGAATAAAAGCCGCCGAAATTTGTTTTTAGAACTGCCTGACAGTGAACAGGATATCCGTCGCCTACCTCATGCCGAGGTCAGGACAAGCAGAGACAGATCCCTGAAAAAAGTAAAATTTTGACCAACAGATTTCAAATAAGATTTATAACCCAAAATGTTCCTTTTCGAAAAAAAACTTACATCCTCAATTTCAATCGTTGCCGACCGGTCTATGTGGGCGTTAGCGCATCTTCCCGATTTTATTGGCAAAAATCATAACCAGATGTTCCAGCTTGGCTTTTTCACGAATCTTAATACCCTCATCGGAAATCTCGATCAGCCCTTCATCTTTAAAATCAGCCAAAGTCCGATTCAGTGACTCGGTTGCTGTACCGATCATGTTGGAGATATCCTTGCGGGCGATCGTAATAATTTCTTTTTTGTTAGGGACGTTATGCTGGTTATATATTTTTAGCAAGGCGCCGGCTACCCGTTGGCGTACCGATTGATATGCAAGGTCGAGGAGTCGGTTTTCTGCCTCCATCAAATTGTTAGACAACATCTTGATAAATTTTCGCGCGATATCCTTGCTCGAATAGATTACGGTGAGAAAATCCTGTTTAGGGATAATGGAAATTTCCGCTTCTTCAAGAACTTCTGCGCTCTCATTATGCTGCTTTTCTTCGAGCAAAGGTACATATCCGAGAAAATCGCCGGCGGAATGGATTCCTGTGATCAGTTCTTTTCCGTCGTAGTTTGCCTTATATGTTTTGACCTCGCCACTGATGATAAAGTAAAGATCGGAGGGAGTCTGGCCCTCCATGAAAACGAATTCCTTCTTCTTGAAAATACGCGTCGGCCGGTTTTCTGAAAGCTTCTGAAATTCCTTCATTTCGCGGGCCTTGTTGAAAAAGGTATTGACGTCGTAAAGGTCATTCTTCACATTAGCTTTCAGCGATTCGTTTTTCTTCAACCGGATCTCGACAACCTTCAGAAGGTCGTGTCCCTCAAATGGTTTCGTTATATAGTCATCGGCGCCGAGATTCATCCCCATGCGCAAGTCGTTTTTATCTGCTTTGGCAGTCAGAAAAATAAAGGGGATGTGGGCCGTTTCCGGGTCATTATTTAGGATATGTAGCACGCCGTATCCATCGAGTTCCGGCATCATGACATCGCACAGGATGAGATCCGGATGTTGTTGCTGGGCTATTTCTACACCGACTTTGCCATTTGGGGCACTCAGAACATTGTAATGAGCCAGTTTTAATATACTACAAATATTTTCGGCCATTTCCTGATTGTCCTCAATCAACAATACGGTATACTTCATGGGAGCTTGATTGTCTTTTCAGGCTGCTATATTAAGCTTGTTTTTCTAAAACATTGACATTCATTACGG
>CAMLER010000028.1 GCA_946478915.1 uncultured Chryseolinea sp. | reverse complement strand
TAAATCCTTTTTCAAACTGAAAATCTTAGTGCGTAAGAAAATAGTAGCCGACGGTTTGGACGATTCCACTTTTGATGTCACCAACACGGGGATTCATGTCAATGCAAGGGAATTTAATGCTCTCGCAAATGATAAGAATACGATCATCGTCGACATGAGGAATCACTACGAAAGCGAGGTCGGACATTTTAAAAACGCCATATGCCCCAACGTTGATACATTCAGAGAAGAACTTAAGGTGGTTAAAGACATTATGAAGGATCAGAAAGACAAAAATCTACTGATGTATTGCACTGGCGGAATTCGCTGCGAAAAAGCCAGCGCATGGATGAAACATATCGGGTTTAAGAATGTTTTTCAATTGGACGGAGGGATAATAGAATACGCGCGACAATCACGAGACCAGGGAATTGAAAACAAATTCATCGGTAAGAATTTCGTTTTTGATGAAAGGCTGGGCGAACGTATCACAAATGATATCATAGCCGTATGCCATCAATGCGGACAGCCGTGCGACGATCATACCAATTGTAAAAATGACGGTTGTCATTTACTGTTTATCCAATGCAAGGCCTGCAGCGAAAAATTTGATGGCTGTTGTTCTGAGAATTGCAAAGAGGTAATTTCATTACCTTTTGATAAACAGAAAGAAATTAGAAAAGGGATTAATAAAGGGAGACAAGTATTTAAAAAAGGACGTTCCGAAAATATTAAATTTTCCGGGCCATCGAAAAAGCATTCTGCATGACTATCCGCATAGGAATTATTAACGTATCTGATCGCGCCAGCAAAGGTATTTACGAAGATATTCCAGGTAAGGCCATTGTGGAGGTGCTTACTGAATACATCAAGGGGCCATGGGAAAAAGAATACGAAGTGATTCCAGACGAGCAATCGCTTATTGAGAATACGTTGATTGATATGGCGGATAACCGAAAGTGCTGTCTGATCGTGACCTCTGGCGGGACTGGCCCCGCTGTACGCGATGTAACTCCAGAAGCCACAGAAGCAGTTTGCCAGAAAATCCTGCCGGGTTTTGGGGAGTTGATGCGCGCAAAAAGTCTTACATACGTACCCACAGCCATCCTTTCGCGCCAGACAGCAGGGATACGTAACCAATCTTTAATTGTAAATTTACCAGGGAAGCCAAAATCGATTCGTCAGTGTTTAGAGGTTGTCTTTCCGGCGATTCCATATTGCATTGATCTGCTGGGAGGACCATTTATCGAAAGCAATGACGAATTCATAAGGGTTTTTAGGCCTCAATCCGTATAATTATTAGTCTATGGCACGCATTAAATACTATTACGACACGGAGACCTGCAAGTACGAACGGGTTAAGGTCAAAACCAGTGACGTTATTCTCAATGCTTTAGGGATTCTTTCCCTTACAATAGCCATGGCTGCCGGTCTCTTGACGGTCTACCTGTACAGCGATTATTTCGAATCACCCAAAGAACTCATCCTGAAAAACGAGGTAAAGGAACTTGAGTTTTACTATGAAAAGCTTTCGAAAGATCTTGCACACCTAAGCGGAATTCTTGACAATATCGAACACCGCGATGACAATATTTATCGGGTGGTGTTAGGCGCTGAGCCTATTGAAAAATCGGTTCGTCACGCAGGCGTGGGCGGCGCTGATCGTTACGCCGATATACGAGAGAAAGACATTGCGCATGAAGATCTTGTTGTTGCATTAAATGAAAAAATTGACCTTCTCAGGAGAAAACTATACATCGAATCCAAGTCGCAGGATGAAGTCGTAGAATTGGCAGAGAAAAAAGAAAAGCTTTACGCTGCTATTCCTGCGATTCAACCGATTTCGAACAAACAGCTACATGCACTTTCTTCGGGTTATGGATTGCGCACGCATCCAATCTATAAAGTGAAAAAGATGCATCCCGGTATCGACTTCGCAGCTTCAATTGGTACGCCAATTTACGCGACCGCGGATGGAACTATTTCAGAAGTGAGCGTGAAATTCAGCGGTTATGGCAAAATGGTTGAAATCGATCATGGGTTTGGTTATCGTACACGATATGCGCACATGCATGATTTTGCAGTTAGGTCAGGACAAAACGTGAAGCGCGGAGACTTGATCGGGTACGTGGGAGATACAGGTATGTCGACTGCTCCTCACCTCCATTATGAAGTGCTTATCAACGGCAGCAAGGTGAATCCGGTACACTATTTTTATAACGATCTTACCCCTGCTGAATACGAAAAAGTTCTTGAACTTGCTTCAATAGAAAATCAATCGCTGGGAATGTAATTCATCAGCTGGAAATATTTTTGAGACAAACCCGAAGCAACCTTCGGGTTTCTTTTTTTTACCTTAGCTCTACTTCTTGTCACCTATGTTAAAGCCAGCGATCCTTTTAGCAGTTCTATTAATGCGAACGCTGATTGATTACGATGTGATGGCACAAGGCTGCAGCGACGCCGGATTTTGTACAATGGGCGCGCTGAAGCCGGATCAGCCATACCATAAAAAACTCGATCTCAGATTACGGTCGGTCGAGGTAAGCTTTTATCGGGGAACCACGCCCCTGACGCCTATCGTATACGTTGCAACAGCAGATTTCAATTTTAGTTTAAACTCAACTACCTCTTTCCAGGTGAAGTTGCCGTTTCAATTCGTGCGCGGTCAGCTGGCAAGTACGTCGGGTTTAGGCGACATTTCGTTGTGCGTGACAAGGAAGATACACAGTTCGGAAAAGTTCGATATCAATGTTTCATTAGGTGGAAAAATCCCGACAAATAATGCCGACAAAGAAGTAGACGGATTACCATTGCCGATGTATTATCAGACTAGTCTTGGTAGTTATGATGCCATTGCAGGAATATCCTTGATCACCAGAAAATGGCTGTTTGCAACAGGTATACAGCATCCATTCAACAAAAATGAAAATGAATTTGTCTGGGAGGCCTGGAAAGGTACCAGCGAAGAAGGATACATCACCCGCTATAATCAATCACGGCACCTTAAGCGAGGTACCGATATCATGCTACGTGTCGAACGGAACTGGCGATTCTCCCGACTTAACTTTTCTTTGGGCTTGTTACCGATATATCGGGTTACTAACGATGAAATTACATTGCCCAACGGGTCTGAGGTGAAGCCTCATGGAGCAAAAGGCTTAGCACTTTCAGGTATAGTTACAGCAGGCTACAGCTTTGATGTCAGATCCGGGATAAAATTTCTTGCAGGGCACAAGATCGAGAAGCGACACAACAATCCTGATGGATTAACCCGCGACTTCGTTTCGACACTAAGCTATTACTATCGATTCTGAAATGGCCGTGAAAGTATTTTTGTTCTTCATATCACTTTTAGGTTTTGCCACCACCACCTCAAACGGTCAGGCTGAAATGTCGGTCCTGGACTCGTTGGTTGACAATTCACAATATGATAACGCAATAGCTCATCTGGACCGTACAATAAAAATTATCTCTGACCCCCATGAACGCATTTCGCTGGAGAATAAAAGAGCTGAGGTGCTTATACTCGCTGGAAAATTTGAAGATGCTGAGCGGCAGCTCGAAAGTTTATCTGAACAATCACTTTCGCGTCGGCAGGAATTGATAACGAAAAGCAACCAGGGATTTCTTTTTCTTCACCAGGGCAGAAACGATCTGGCGTTGACAACCCTGCAGAATGCCTTGCGGAATATGGATCAAGCGGATCAAAACAGTCCTGAGACAGCAAAACTCCTCTCCTATCTCGGCAACGCCTATTTGGCGACAGGTGAATATGGGCAAGCCGAAGAGCAATTGCGTATGGCCCTGTCGATACGGCAGAACCTTGACGAAAATCAGGAATTGATCGCCGCATCGTATAATGACCTTGGACTCGTTTACAGCACCACCGATGCCAACAAAGCTTTGGATCATTATGAAAAGGCGTTAGCGATATATGAGCGCATTCACGGCAAGAATCACCCTAAGATAGCAATTGCCAATACTAATATGGGACTTGTCTACCGGACGTTGGAATTCTTTGGTGATGCTGTAAACAACTTTGAATCTGCACTTAAAATTTGGAGCAAGATTTATCCAAATGCGCATCCAACGAAAGCATTTATATATTTTAATCTTGGACAAACTTACCTGCGGATGAAGAATGACGTAGCGTCGGAAGAGTATTATCTCAAAGCTCTTAGGATTTACAGGGACAGTTATGGTCATAAGCATCCTGAAATTGGAACAGTGCTGAACGCGTTAGGGAAATTAAAATTAGCGGAGGGTAATTACGATTCAGCGATATATTTCTTTCATCAGGCGCTAATCGCGAATGTGAGTGATTTCAATGATCCGCACCTAAATCAAAATCCTGGGGCTGAAAGTTATTATAGTGGTAATACGCTGCTTTACTCATTACTGAACAAGGCGGAAGCGCTTGAGGCAAGACATTTTGGTAGAACATTAAAATTCGATGAATTTGAAATGGGCCTGAAATCCCTGCAGGTTTGTGATACGCTCATCGACGAATTGCGTCAGCAAATTACAAATGAAAGTGACAAGATCTTGTTGGGAACGATCGCAACCGATGTTTACGCTGCGGGAGTACGCATTGCATTCGAAGCGGCAGAAGTAGCACCCAACAAGAAACACTGGTATCAGATGGCTTTTTACTTTGCAGAGAAAAGCAAATCAGCCGTTCTGCTGGAGGCTATTTCTGACTCCCGTGCAAAATCTTTTTCCGGCATTCCCCCAGAACTCTTAGAAGAGGAGAAAAGGCTTAAAGGAGAGATCGCCGTTCTTACACAGAAACTGTCATCAAAGCCGGGCGAGACAGAGGAGCGGTATTTACGGGAATTAAAGTTTAACCTAAATCAACGAAGCAAAAATTTCGTCAGAGAACTGGAGAGTAAATTTCCCGCCTACTATAATCTTAAGTTCAATGTCTCGACACCCTCCATCAGTGCCCTTCAACAGAAAATAGATCAACACACTTCGATTCTTTCATATTTTATCGACGAAAAGAATCAACGTTTATATATATTCCAAATTTCACAGAAAAGCTTTAAAGCTCTTTCACGTGCAATACCTGCTGATTTTGAACGCAACATCAGTGGACTTCGGAACAGTCTGGTTTACAATCAGCTCGAGGTTTTCAAAGAATCGGCGGTACAACTATCCCAATTGTTGGTGCCAAAGATTTCCAAAAGAATAAAAAACCTTGTATTGCTTCCGACTGGTAAGCTTAGCATCATCCCATTTGAAAGTCTTTTTTATCAGAAGGTCAGGAATGATCTTTCTTTCGATGCATTTCCTTATCTGCTGAAAAGATTTTCAGTTCGATACGAATTATCTGCAGGGCTTATCTTGCAGAAAAATCAAGCACCCCACACGACTGCGCCTTCTATTTTCTTATGTGCCCCAGTTACTTTTGAGAAAAATCGACTAGTAGAACTTCCAGGGAGTGAGTCAGAAGTACAGGAAATTTCTGAACTATTCTCCTCCAGGAGCCTGAAGAAAGTTGTTTTAACACGACACCAGGCGGATGAAGCAATGATCAAAAAAACGAACCTTAACGATTTTACCTACTTACACTTTGCAACGCACGGTATAGTCGATGAATCCAACCCAGAATTGTCGCGTTTATTTCTACAAACTTCCTCGTCGGACGAGGACGGCACACTTTATTCCGGAGAAATATTTAACCTTGAGTTGAATGCAAAACTTGTTACGCTGTCGGCGTGTCAGACGGGTTTAGGGAAAATTTTCAAGGGAGAAGGCGTTATCGGTTTATCACGGGCTTTGGTGTATGCCGGTGCCGAAAAAATAATAGTTTCTTTTTGGAATGTTCCGGATCAATCCACGGCTGAACTCATGAAGAATTTTTATAAAGAGTTGTTAAACTCTTCTGAAGAGAATTTCGCCACCAGTCTGCAACAAGCCAAACTGGTTTTAATGCGCGATATGAAATATGCTTCGCCCTATTATTGGGCACCGTTTGTCTTGATCGGATACTAAAATAATTTAAGCGAGGAGCACGACAAATGCTTCCGAATACAAATCGCTGAGGATAAAAAATTCAGCTCTGTTTTGTTGATTATTTTTTGATATGAATGGTGCTTTTTCTACCTCTAGGACCTGAGGAGGAAGGTTTATTCTGCCCATACAGTAGTGTGTGTTCTTGATCACACCTACTGTAGGGAGCAGATAAACACATGTGAACGCTATGGCAAAAAGCTTTTTCACTTGTGGAGAACTTTAAAGTAATACCATAAGTTTCAAATTTCCTAAAGAATCTTTCAAACTTTGGAAAGCCTGAAAAAATGTCTTTTTTGCAACGGTTTTCTAACGGGCAAGTGACATTTTTTCTGTGTTCCGGAAACTAATTTGGAATCTAAAGTATTGATAATCTAGTATTTATATCTTATCCACAAACGATCCACAAATTGGATTCGTATCGAGCTGGCCATGGTTGATGACAATTACAAATTGCGAGGATTGCGAAATAAACTTGTTAAGAAGTTGCGGGAAAAGGGTATCAAAGATGAGACAGTTTTAGCCGCGGTAGGGCGCGTTCCGCGACATGTTTTTTTTGAAAATGCCCTCATTGACCACGCATATCAGGACAAGGCTTTTCCTATTGGAGAAGGCCAAACCATTTCCCAACCCTATACGGTGGCCTTTCAATCGGAAAAGCTGGAAATCAAGCCCGGGGACAGGGTTCTTGAGATTGGAACAGGTTCAGGCTATCAAGCATGCATCCTATTAGAACTGGGCGCAAAAGTATTTACCATAGAGTATAACCGCACCCTTTATGAGACAGCCCGGGAGATGCTGCCGCGGCTCGGTTATAAGCCCTATTTTTTTCACGGTGACGGTTCCAAGGGCTTGCCGTCCAAAGCGCCTTTTGATAAGATTCTGGTGACTGCTGGCGCCCCCGTCGTACCTGTCGCGCTCACCGACCAACTTGCCGAAGGGGGGATTTTGGTCATTCCTGTGGGAGACCGGGAGAAGCAAACGATGTTGCAGATACGAAAGAAGAACGGAAAACTTATTCAAACGGAGTTCTCAAATTTCGCGTTCGTACCATTGCTGGGCAAGGAAGGATGGAATGTCTAGGTTAGCTTATCTGCCAGGATCTCGCTGAAGGCCTCATACGATGCTGGCATAGTAATAACCTTCTTTGACAGGGCCATGAATTTGAGCAGCTTTTCCGGAATAGCAACTGAGCTCGACAATGTTTCCTGCACCACATCGCGGAATTTCGCCGGGTGGGCCGTCTCTGCGAAAACACCAATAGCGTCGGCATGCGATTCTTTCATATATTTTTTCAAGCCCAGATATGCTACCGCTCCATGGGGGTCCATAACGTAACCATTTGAAGCAAACACCTGGCGCATGGCTGCCCTCGTCTCTTCATCCGTGAAGGCACATCCAAAAATTAACTCACGGATGCGATCGAAATCATCTTGAAAAAGATCAATGATGCGGGCAAAGTTGCTTGGGTTGCCAACATCCATCGCGTTGCTGATTGTCTGTTCAGAAGCGCGGGGCTTGAATTGCCTTGACACAAGGTATTCCGGTACCACATCATTAATATTAGTAGCGGCAATGAATTTTGAAACCGGTAACCCCATTTTCATTGCCAGTAGCCCACCAGTTAGATTTCCGAAGTTTCCGCTCGGCACCGAGAAAATGATTGGCTTTCCGTTATCCTGCAAACGCGAATAAGCATAGAAAAAATAAAAGGATTGCGGAATTAAACGGGCAATGTTGATTGAATTTGCTGACGTAAGAAAAAGCTTAGCATTTAGCTCGCGGTCTAGAAATGCCTGTTTCACCAAACGTTGACAATCGTCAAATGTGCCATCGACCTCAATTGCCGTGATATTTTTCCCGAGCGTAGTAAATTGCTTCTCCTGTATTTCGCTAACCTTTCCGGAGGGGTAAAGCACTACGACTTTTGTACCGGGAACATCCAGAAATCCATTGGCCACAGCACTCCCTGTGTCACCGGATGTGGCCACCAAAATAACAATCTCTTTGTCTTGCTGATTTGCAAAATAGCCTAGTAACTGGGACATGAAACGCGCTCCAAAATCTTTGAAGGCAAGTGTTGGTCCGTGGAAAAGCTCAAGTGCGTATACGCCCTCTTCGACAGTTACCAAAGGAGCATCGAACTGAATCGTGTGATCTACAATACGCTGCAGTTCATCCTTTGAAATATCGTCTCCAATCAAATGATTGGCTACGTCGAATGCAATTTCCTTAAATGATTTCCTGCCAATTTCCCGAAAGAAGTCTGCGCTTAAAACCGGAATGTGCTCCGGCATGTACAACCCATTGTCTGGAGCAAGACCTTCGGTAACTGCTCGCCTCAAGTCTACCTTCACCTTGGGATTATTCGTGCTATAAAATTTCATCTTTTCAAATTTTAATTCTCCTGATCAGCAATCCTTGCGCCGGTGTGATTGATCCTGGAAACAAATACATCGCTCTTCAGCTTCATTTTCACGAACCTTTCCTGGATCTGAGTACCCACGTTCTGAGCTGTTTCTTTGTCTGTGCTGAGAGAAAAGATCGTCGGACCTGAACCTGAAATACCGCTTCCCAACGCACCATTTGCCAATGCGGTAAGTTTGATATCATCAAACCCCGGTATGAGCACAGACCGTATCGGCTCAGCGATGACATCCTGAAGGGAACGCGTGATCAATCCGTAATCAGGTTTCATAAGACCCACAACTAATCCTGCAATATTACCCCATTGGGTAACCGCATCTTTCATTTGAATAGATGACTTCAGCACCCTTCTGGAATCTTCAGTCTTAAGCTCGATATGCGGATGCACCAATGTGCAATAAAGTCCTGCTGGGGTTGGGATTTTCGTAACATCCAGGGGCGAGTAGCTTCGGATAAGTACGAATCCACCCAATAGCGATGGTGCAACGTTGTCGGCATGCGCGGATCCGCAAGCGATACGTTCTGCCTCCATGGCAAAGGGAAGCATCTGCTCCCGGGAAAATGGATTATCAAAAAGATGATTTATAGCCACCAAAGCTGCTGCTGAACTTGCTGCGCTGGAACCCATCCCGCTACCAAGCGGAAGTTTTTTATGCAGTGTGATTTCAGCACCCACTTTGCTTTCCATCTTCCGGAGAAATTCCTGGACAGCCACACCTGAAGTATTCCGGGAAGCATCAAGCGGCAGTCGGCCGTTATCGCCCGTAATCTGTTTAATAACAACACCCGGCGTCTCAGTCAAAGTTATCACCACCTCATCAGCGGGGGCTTCAACCGCAAATCCGAAAATATCAAACCCACACGAAACATTCGCGACCGTTGCCGGCGCGAGAGCTTTGACAGACCTGATTGGAAATCCCTCCTGTTTATCTTGCATAGTGACCAATTCTAATAATGTCGGCAAATACACCGGCGGCTGTAACCGCAGCACCAGCTCCCGGACCACGAATTACCATGGGGCGGTCGTGATACCTCTCTGTGGTGAGCAAAATGATATTATCGCTTCCTGACAGAGAATAAAAGGGATGCTTTTGGTCGACAGAACCCAATTGAATCTTTACTTTCCCATCGCTCAAGACAGCCATGTATCTCAATTTTTTTCCTTCATCCTGTGCTTTCTGTCGAAGCGTTTCAAAATCATCATCAAATCTTTCAAGGCATGTAAAAAACTCATCGATGCTCATCTCCCCCTGACACGATTCTGGAACCAGATTTTCCACCTTAATATCGTCAAGTTCCATTTCTAAGCCGGACTCTCTTGAAAGAATCAGAATTTTCCTTGCTACATCCATTCCGTTAAGGTCATCTCTTGGATCTGGTTCTGTATATCCTTTTGATTTTGCTTCCTTTACCACATCGCTGAATTTTCTCCCGGCTTCGAATGAGCTAAAAATATAATTTAAAGTACCGCTCAGCACGGCCTCGATACGAAGCACCTTATCGCCACTCAGCAATAAGTCGTTCATGGTATTGATGACGGGAAGTCCCGCGCCCACGTTCGTTTCATATAAGAACTTCACTCCTCGGGAGAATGCTGTTGCTTTCAACCGTTTATAGCTCAACATCGAAGATGAATTCGCTTTTTTGTTAGGTGTCACGATTGAAATGTTGGCGGCCAGGATATCTTCATAAAATGAAGTGACCTCCGGGCTTGACGTACAATCTACGAAGATGCTATTGGGCAGATTCAGTGCCGACATTTTATCAAAAAACGATTTCATGTTCATGGCCTCACCCGAATCCTTCATTTTATCGAGACAACTTCGCAGATCAAGCCCATCTTCATCAAACAACATTTTTCGGCTGTTTGCAACGGCTACAATATTGACTTCGAGCCTGTTTTCTTTTGCGAGCTTATTGAACTGATCGTTCACCATTTCAATCAACGAACTGCCAATGAGCCCGGTTCCTACTAAAAAAACATTTAACAACTTTCGATCAGAAAGGAAGAATGCTTCGTGAAGCGCATTCAAAGCCTTTGATCCATCAACCTGAGGTATCACCGCTGATATATTTCTTTCCGACGAACCCTGCGCAATAGCTACCACGTTAACACCATTTTTTCCCAGAGCACTGAACATCCGCCCGCTGGTACCAGGGCTATGCTTCATTCCATCACCCACAACGGCTACGATAGATAAATCAGATTCCACAGGCACATCATCGATCTCTTCATTTCTGATCTCATACTGAAATTCCTTTTCGATTGCGGCCTTTGCTTTTGCAGAGAACCTGCTCTCAATGGCAAAACATATTGAATGCTCGGAGGAAGCCTGGCTGATCAATATAACATTGATATTTTCACGAGCGAGGGTAGCAAATAATCTCATGGACGCTCCTACCACACCAAGCAAACCGCTGCCTTGCAAGCTTAGCAGTGACACTCCGTTCATGGATGATATTCCCTTGATTATTTTCCCATTGGTCGATTGGGCACAGATCAATGTGCCTCTGAAAGTGGGATTAAAAGTGTTTTTAATCCAGATAGGAATTTGATTTACCATTGCTGGTTGCATGGTTGCAGGAAAGATCACTTTTGCTCCAAAATGTGAAAGCTCCATCGCTTCTTCGTAGCTCATTTGAGGAACGGTGAAAGCCTTCTTCACTTTGCGCGGATCCGCCGTCATCATTCCATCGACGTCGGTCCATATCTCGAGCGCTTCAGCGTTCAATGCACCTGCGATGATGGCTGCAGTATAATCCGAGCCACTTCGCCCAAGCGTGGTTGTTTCTCCGCTTTCTGATGTTCCAATAAATCCGGTGACAATCTGCACATTGGTATGGTGCTTGAAATGATCGCGGATCAGTTTATTGGTGATATCAAAGTCAACTTTGGCGTGACCAAAATTTGCATCCGTGCGAATGACTTTTCTTGCATCCAAAAATTCCATGGGATGCCCCTGATTCTTGAATGCCTGTGCTATAATGTAAGCGGAAATGCGCTCGCCAAAACTCATTATATAATCGAGCGTCCGCACGGTTCGTTCTTTCACCAGATAGACACCATGAAGTACATCTTCGAGTTCGTTGATCATGTACTTTACCTCTGCCAGAATGCCGCTCTGATTATGAATGTCAATCAGCGTACGCACAGCGGCCAGATGTCTTTTTTCGAGATCAGCGATTTTATTTTTATAGTCGAGGTTGCCTTCCAAAGCTAATGTGCTGATCTGAATCAGTACATCCGTTACCCCACCAAATGCAGAAAAAATAATAGCAACCTCCCCACCTAGATAGGGTTTGACAATTTCGATCACCGATTGGATCCTTTCTGGTGTAGCTACCGATGAGCCACCGAATTTCAGAACCTTCATGAAGTTTAAAGCAATTTGAGTTTTATTAGAGTTTGTAATCGGGCCAACGTCGATCTCCTGGAGAGGACATTATACGGCATGGTTGGGGTATGAAAGCAGCGCACGGGTCACCCCGTAATAATAATAATAGTAGAAATGGTAGCAACACGATCTACCGTTGCGCCTGACAGCAGCGCTGAATAATCAGATATGAAATTTGTCGGTTGCATTTGGGGACTCGAAATAATGAAATGAACACTTGATTGCAAAGTATTTTTTGTGATTTTTGCACGAACTAACGGTTAGTAGCATTCGGCAACGTTTGTGGGATGTCACTTCGATCGAACTCTTTAATCTCTCTTCATGTCACGAAAAAAGAAATTCCCGCGCGAGTCCGCGGTAAGCATGACAGAACTTGTGCTACCGAACGACACTAATACATTAAATAACCTGATGGGGGGCCGGCTGATGCATTGGATGGACATTGTATCAGCAATCTCGGCACAGAAACATTCCAATCGGTTTGTTGTGACAGCTTCAGTTGACAATATTTCTTTCAAACATCCCATTCGCCTGGGTAATGTTGTAACGTTGAAGGCCAAGGTTACCAGAGCTTTCAATTCTTCCATGGAAGTGAGAATTGATGTGATCGCCGAGGATATTCCTGCAAATACCGTAACCGAAAGCAATAGTGCTTTTTTCACTTTCGTCGCTGTTGATCAGCTTGGACGGCCAATAGATATTGCTGAAGTGGAACCAGAGACCGACGAAGAAAAAGAATTGTATGAAGGCGCGCTTAGAAGAAGACAACTTCGTCTTATCCTGGCCGGCCGAATGAAACCATCGGAAGCCAAGGAACTGCGTTCTATTTTTGACATTCCATAACCTATGACACCGACATCCCTTTTGCAAAACTTATATCAGGAAGAGATCTACAAGATTGACCCAAAAGTCCTTATTGTTATCGACAAGAAATGGTCAGAAGTGTCGATTGACGAGATTGTTTTACTTGAAAAAATTCTCAAAGCACTGAAACTCACCTTGGCGTCTGTGCAGATTTTAACCCGGTCGGAATTTTTACCGGAGGATTTTCAGGCTTTTGCACCCGAATACATCATCGGTTTTGGCTCAAAGCTGAAGAATTCTGAAAAAATGTATGAGGCAATTCAAATTGACGGCGCTACCATTGTTGTGGCCGATGCCCTCGACCTTCTGGACGAGGTTAAAAAACGTAACCTTTGGATAGCACTCAGGCAGGTGTTTCAGGACTAAAATAAGGTTATCGAACACATTTTGCCGGTTATGCTTCTTCTTCTATATTTGCCCCACTTTAAAAACCACCACGACTGATGGTTGATCAAAACTAAATGCAAACCTAAATCGATATGGAAAACATTCTTTACCTATTACCAGTATTTGGAGTTCTCGGCCTTTTATTCGTCGTGTGGAAGAGCGCCTGGGTCAACAAGCAAGACGCTGGCACCGACAAGATGAAAAAAATTGCCAAACACATTTCGGAAGGGGCAATGGCTTTCCTGAAAGCGGAGTATAAGATACTGGCAATATTTGTGGTTTGTGTGGCATTATTGCTTGCTTTTACGGCCGACAGCGAAGGATCCCACCCGCTGGTCGGGGTGTCATTTGTTTTGGGTGCATTTTGTTCTGCGCTGGCTGGATTTATCGGAATGCGCGTCGCCACAAAGGCCAACGTTAGAACAACAAACGCTGCGCGCACGAGCCTGGGTAAAGCCCTTGAAGTCGCATTTGCAGGAGGATCGGTTATGGGCATGGGCGTGGTTGGACTGGGCGTTCTGGGCCTTAGTGTACTCTTTATAGTCTACTCGAAAATGTTTGGGGTGAGCGATCAGATGAGCGTGAACCAGGTAATCACTGTAATCACCGGCTTTTCTTTTGGAGCATCTTCAATCGCACTCTTTGCCCGGGTTGGGGGAGGTATTTATACGAAGGCCGCTGACGTCGGCGCCGACCTTGTGGGAAAAGTTGAAGCTGGCATCCCGGAAGATCACCCGTTGAATCCTGCGACAATCGCGGACAACGTCGGTGACAACGTTGGTGATGTCGCTGGTATGGGCGCCGACCTGTTCGAGTCCTATGTAGGCTCAATCGTTGGTACTATGGTCTTGGGAGCTGCATTTATGGTTCCGGGTTTTGCTGATAATTTTAACGGGCTTTCAGCAGTATTGCTTCCGTTAGTTCTGGCCGGAGTAGGAATCATCATGTCTTTCCTGGGAACCTTCTTCGTAAAAGTGAAGGAAGGTGGAGACCCTCAAAAGGCATTGAACATGGGAGAGTTTGTTTCTTCCATCGTGATGATAATCGCATCATATTTTATAATTACCTGGATGTTGCCCGCAGAGTGGTGGTTTAAAGATCCCCTCTATTCGTGGACGGATCCTGAGAAAGGAAATTACTACACGTCCATGGGAGTATTCTGGGCGACTGTTATTGGCCTTGTGGGCGGTGTTCTTGTCGGGCTGGTTACAGAACACTACACGGGTATGGGCAAGGGTCCGGTAAATTCCATTGTACGGCAATCAGGGACCGGTGCAGCAACTAATATTATTGCAGGGCTTGGTGTGGGTATGATGTCCACAGCAATTCCAATCATCATTATTGCAGTGTCTATCATCGGAGCCTTTTATTTCGGTGGGTTATACGGTATTGCAATTGCCGCTGTGGGTATGCTTTCGAATTTAGGTATCCAGCTTGCAGTTGATGCATATGGACCTATCTCGGACAATGCTGGTGGTATTGCCGAAATGTCCGAGCTTCCTAAAGAAGTAAGATCCAGGACAGACAAATTAGATGCTGTTGGAAATACGACTGCAGCAATTGGTAAAGGATTTGCAATTGCCTCGGCCGCATTAACTGCGCTGGCACTTTTCGGAGCATTTATGACTACAGCAAAAATGGCTACCATTGATGTTTCAAAAGCCAATGTAATGGCTGGACTTTTCATAGGTGGTATGTTACCATTTGTATTTTCAGCTTTGGCCATGGGCGCTGTGGGTCGCGCTGCAATGGCTATGATTGAAGAGGTGCGGCGCCAGTTTACGACGATTCCTGCATTGAAGGCGGCCCTCGATCTCATGCGAAAGAATGGTGATACGCCAGTCGAAGAGTGGTCAGCCGCTGAACAAAAAGTATTTCATGACGCTGACGGCAAAGCTGAATATGGGAAGTGCGTAGAAATATCGACTAAGGCTGCTATTCGGGAAATGATATTACCAGGCGTTATGGCGGTAGTCGCTCCGGTCATCATCGCTTTCTTGCCCGGTTTTGGCGTGGAAGCGCTGGGTGGTATGCTAGCCGGCGTAACCGTTACAGGAGTATTGATGGCTATTTTTCAGTCCAATGCAGGGGGTGCCTGGGACAACGCCAAAAAGAGTTTCGAAGAGGGCGTAGACATAAATGGACAAATGTATTATAAGAAGTCAGACCCGCACAAAGCTGCAGTAGTGGGTGATACTGTTGGCGATCCATTCAAAGATACGTCTGGCCCGTCACTGAACATTCTCTTAAAGCTGATGTCTGTTGTGGCGCTCGTTATTGCTCCGCTACTTGCTCCAGATGATGTGGAAAAAACATCGAAGGCTGTTGAAAATAAAGCAAAAATTGAAAACGTAGAAGCTTCGATTGAACCCTCCAAGGTTGCAAAGTAAAGCTGTATTCCTGCAGAAAAGCCCCGTCGTTTCGCGGGGCTTTTTTTATTTCATCGAATTCGACCCCCATGCCAGGCGTTATCAACTTTAAACAGGATAGTTTTATATTTCGGCAATGAAAGGATTTTTGATTCTCTTGTTTCCGACATTTTTTTGTTACGCACAATCTTCCGTCATTGGAAAGTGGAAAACGGTAGACGAATCCACAGGTGAAGAAAAGTCTATTATCGAGATATTTGAACGTAATGGGAAGGTTTTTGGAAAGGTAGTGAAGATTTTTACCGATGTCGACCCTGATCCGGTTTGCAAGGAATGTCCCAAAGATGATCCGCGTTTCGGAAAAAAGATCATCGGAATGGAGATCATGAAAGACCTGGAAAAAAGCGGAAATGAATACTCAGAGGGCAGTATTCTAGACCCGCAGGATGGCAAAATTTATCGATGTAAAATTTGGATCGCCGAGGGTAACTTGAGGGTAAGAGGATACTGGGGTCCGTTCTTCCGAACTCAAACGTGGAAGAGAGTTCATTGATCCACTGATAAAGTCATTGGTCGTATAATTAACAAAAACGCAAAGCAACAGGTTACTAAGGCACTTCACGATGGTATTCAGATCAAGCTCAGCCATGAACGAAACGGAGATTTTCGAACGCATCTGCAAAGGTGACGAGAAAGCTCTGGAGTTCCTGTACAAGAAGTACTACAGGATGATGAC
>CAMLER010000027.1 GCA_946478915.1 uncultured Chryseolinea sp. | reverse complement strand
ATTTGCGAATTATTTTCGGTGATTTGTCCCTTTGTGACAAGGGATGCGCATATAAATACCGGCAGGAATAGTGCAATGTTTCGGGCCACAGTTTTCATGTTGGTGGTAACTTAATAGTTTTAGTGCTAAGGTAATTCGACGGGATACAAGCTCAAATAGCGATTCTCAACATTGCGCAATTTGACGTACAATTTGCGTGATGTGTGCGAATCAGGGCGTCCATTATTGATACATTTATGGCTGGCATCTTGTGGTCGTGGAGTTACTGCAACTCTGTGGCGTCGAGATCATTGCGAGCTTATGATATTTACTAAATTATTGCTGTTGTGCAGACTTGTTTTCATCGGTTTTATACTGGCGATTGGTGCCGCGCAATCAGGAGCGCAGGTGCTGGAGGTGGGCGCGGCTAAACGTGTTATAAGTCCTGATCCTTTGCTACCGGTCTCCGGCGGGGTAGGGCAACCAAAAAAATCTACTATTAAGAAGGGCGACCTCTTTGCTCGCGCCATTGTTTTAAAGAGTTCCGGTACCACCATCGCAATAGTCAGTGTTGATAATCTTGGCTGGTCGGCTGCCCTCGGTGATCGCTCGCGGGTTCTAATCAAGAATATACCCAAAGAGAATATTTTGATTGCAGCAACCCATACGCATAGCGCACCCGATGCTTACGGCTTTCCGGACGAATCAGGTAAATCACTTGCTGATCTGAAATATCTCGATTGGTGTGCCCATCAAATTGCAGATGCGGTGAATGAAGCATCGGCAAAAGCGCAACCGGCTGTATTGAAGATTGCTGTGGGTGAGGCTGAAGGGAAGATCGCTTATAATTATTACGCTGACAAGCTCTATGACCCCCGTTGTGGTATTATCCAGGCAATCGGTGAAAGCGGAGCCAACAAAGGAAAAGTCTTAGCTACACTTGTCAACTATGCAGTCCATCCAGAGGTCATTGGATCGGGCCAGGGAATCCTTAGTCCTGACCTCTGCGGGCCACTGTATGACCGGATCGAGTCGAAGGTGGGTGGCGTTGCATTATTCATGAATGGTGCCCAAGGTGGAATGGTTACGGCTGATACAAGGCTAGAAAACGGGAGGGAAGCAAATACCTGGGAGGAGTGCATACGGATCGGAAACCTATTGGCTGATGAAGCGCTTCGAATTGTGGAGCCGGCCGAAGTGCAACGCTCGCCAAAATTGTTTTGCGCGTCGCGGACGATTGAATTCCCTATTGAATCAGAAATGATGCAATATATTCTAAACAATTCTCCTATCAAGATGCCAATGACTAGCGGTGATCGGATCTCAACACGATTGAATTACCTGCAGATTGGAACAGCGAAAGTGCTTACAATACCTGGAGAAGCTCTTCCGAACATTGGATTTTACATTAAGAGAAAAATGAATACGCCACACGCGTTTCTCTTTGGTTTGACGAATGACGCTTTTGGTTATATACTCACCAAAGTTGACTTCAATAGTTTTAAAAGATATGACTACGTCAGCCGTACCAGTCTGGGCGAGATGACAGGAGAAATTTATATCGAGGAGGTGTTGCGTTGGCTTGCTGACCTTTCTTCTGCCAAACAGCCACTTCTCAAATCTGATAACTAAATGTAGGTGAAATGATTTACAGAACTATTTTCTTGTTTGCAATTCTCACATTTCAATGTGTGTTTTTTACGACTGGTGCACAATCAAAGCTAACTCCTGAAACTGCACTGAAAGGTTATATTGACAATGGAGATAAGACTTTTAAATGGGAACTCAAGGAATCATTTGCAGTTGGCGATGTAAAGGCGTATAGCCTACTGGTTACATCACAGCAGTGGCATGAATATATATGGACCCACCAGCTAACGATCCTCGTACCCAGTGAGCTCAAATACGATGGAGCCCTTTTGTTTATAACCGGCGGCAGCAATAAAAAAGGCCAACCGAACTGGAGTAAGCAGGATGATCAATTTCTCCAGGCACTGGGAGGATTGGCAAAGAAAAACCAGGGTATCGTCGCTTTATTGAGGCAAACACCGAATCAGCCCCTTTACAAGGATCTTACGGAAGATGCACTGATTTCATATACCTTGCACAAATTCAAAGAAGATGGCGATTTTTCTTGGCCATTGCTTTTCCCCATGGTTAAAAGTGCTGTCCGTGCCATGGATGCAGTACAGGAATTTTCCAAACAAAACCTGAAGCGTGAAGTGAATCGATTTGTTGTTTCGGGGGCGTCAAAGCGCGGTTGGACGACCTGGCTTACGGGCGCAGCCGATAGCCGTGTCGTTGCCATAGCGCCGATGGTGATCGATATTTTAAACATGCCTGTCAATCTAGACTATCAGGTCAAGATGTGGAAAGACTACAGCATCCAGATTGAAGATTATGTAAAACTGGGTATACCTCAAACCACGCATTCCGAACAGGGCAAAGCTATCACAACAATGGTTGACCCGTACTCCTACAGAAAGAAACTGACCATGCCAAAATTATTGATCATGGGGACGAACGACGAATATTGGACCGTAGATGCAATTAAGCATTACATTGACAGCATACCGGGGCAGAATTTCGTGCATTATGTTCCTAATGTTGGACACGATCTTGGTGATAAGAAGGAAGCCTTGTCAGCGCTTAGTGCTTTTTATGGAGCTACTCTCGCCCAACGACCTTATACAGTATGTGAACCTGAACTCACATATAATAAGAAAGGCATTACACTAAAGGTGAAGGCTACCCCGGATGTTTTGGTGGACGCTGTGCTGTGGTCTACGAATTCCACAGACACAGATTTCCGGGATGAAAAGTGGGAAGGCAAAAGTTTGAGATTGAAAAAGAAATCATCGGTTATCACTTCGACCCAACCCTATCCGTCAGAAGGATACAAGGCATTCTACCTTGACCTGAAATATAAGGATTCAAACGGCGGTGAATATTTGAAAAGCACCCGAATGTTCGTCGCAGATAATGATGAGGTATTTGTCAGGTAAATGTTGTAATGAGGCGGCTACGATATTTAATTTATCTTTCTCTTTGCAGTTTTCTTGCGTTTTCACAAGGAGATGCGGATGCTTTAAGACGAACGTTACTTGATGCATCTTCACCAACGGTTATGGTTGCTTCTCACCGTGCAACGCATAATCGATTTCCTGAAAACTCCCTCTCCGCAATAAAAGAATCTATACGTATTGGTGTCGACATTATAGAAATCGACGTAAAAGTTTCAAAGGACGGCATACCGTTTCTCATGCATGATCGGACCCTTGACCGTACCACGACCGGAAAAGGTGATCCGGAAGAATTAACCTGGGATGAGCTCCAGCGACTTTTTATTGTTGATAAGGGTAAAACTACCCGGTTGAGAATACCAAGTCTGGAGGAAGCATTGAAGCTGGCGCACGGGCAGATACTAGTCGATCTGGATTTAAAGACAGATCGCATAGAACATGTCATTGACGTGGTAAACGAGACAGAGACAAATGACATTGTGCTCTTTTTTGACAGTGACTATGAAATTCTTTCGCGGATCCAGGCAGCGGATCGTGATTTCATGATTATGCCAAGAGCCCATTCTGTGGAGCAGGTTGACTCGGCTATTATACTTTTTGATCCGCCTATCGTTCATATTGATTTTACTTTTTACTCACCGGAATGTGTGAGTGCCATACACGCCAGCAGTGCGCGTGTTTGGATCAATGCGCTAGGTGCACCTGATGATGACCTGAGGCGCGGAAAAGAGAAGCGTGCGCTGAAAAAATTGCTGCAGCATGGCGCCAGCGTAATTCAGACCGATGAACCCCAACTTTTATTGCAGGCTCTTCGCAACGAAGGGCTACACCCCTAAAACTATGAAAGGACTAAAGGCTATAACACTATTAGTGGGCATAATTATTCTTGCTAATTCATGCAAACAAGACGATGTTAAGGGGCCGGCGAACGCCGAGTTTTCTTCAAGCCTAATTTTTCCATATCAGGATGAGCATGTTCATGGCTCGACCATAGTTGAGTTACCCAATGGAGATTTGCTCACCGCTTGGTTCCAGGGCTCAGGCGAACGTTGGGCGGATGATGTAAAGATTTTAGGATCGCGACTCGTTAAGGGCGATACTGCGTGGTCGTCAACTTTTCTTATGGCTGATGTAAGGGGCTTTCCCGACATCAACCCGATTTTATTTATGGATACTAAGGAGAAATTATGGTTGATGTGGTACCCGGTACTGGCTAACCAATGGGAGACTTCCATACCCATGTATCGAATCAGTGAAAATTATTCATTGCCAGGTGCTCCGGTGTGGTCCTGGCAGGACGTTTTATTCGTTAAGGTTGGCGACAAAACCGAAAGAGGAATTCAGCCTGGAGACAAGTTTGTGCGACAGGTAGAGGAACAGTTGTCGGAATATGAAAATTACATGAACTCTACATTACTGCCGACGATTCCCGATACGCTACGCACAACCCTATTGGTAGAATGGAAGAAATACAAGGTAAAGATGGATAGCCTGGCCAAAGGTGAAAATATGATCAGGTCCGGTCGCGTTCAGGGAATTGATAATGGTTCCACTTCACAGCTGGGATATCCATTGACCAGACGGCTCGGATGGCAAACAAAGAACAAGGCCGTGTTCCTTGGTTCACGTATGGTGGTGCCGTTGTATTCAGATGGATTTGATTGTTCCTTATTTGCCTTATCTGATGATGGAGGATCGAATTGGATTTTCAGCAACCCTGTTCTTGGCGGTGCAGGAATTCAAGCTACTATTGGAATTGGAAAAGACAGCGTTCTAGTCGCATACCTGCGTGATAATGGACCGCCACCCCAACGCATGCAACGTACAGAGTCTCGTGACCGGGGTTTGACATGGAGCATTCCAAAGGATGACATATTACCAAATCCCGGTGCTGGATTTGACATGGTTACACTGAGAACAGGCGAATGGGCAATGGTTTTTAACAACACAGAGGATGGAAGGCATAACCTTACCGTTGCATTATCAGATGACGAGGGAAAGAGCTGGAAGTGGAAAAAGACAATAGAAAATGATGAGCGGAGCAAAAAGCCTACATCGAGTCATTACCCTTCTGTGGTGCAAGGACAAGACGGCCGGATACATGTTTCTTATAGCTTTCACCGCAATGATATTCAACCTGGAAAAAGTATAAAGTACGTATCATTTCCAGTAAGCTGGATTAAAACCGAAAAGAATGAGGAATAAGGGAACCTTTGTCTCTGCGTTGATAGTCGCAATGGCGCTGGGTACCGCATGGGCTGTGCGCGGAAAGTTTGGCCACGAGCAGGGAGCAGCTTGGGCTGGTGCCATTGGCGCATTTTCTGTTGTACTGATCTCCAGGCGCAGGGACTGGTACAATAACGTTTTTAAGATTGCTTTTGCTGCCGCGGTCGGATGGGGGCTTAGTGGAATGATGAGTTACGGGCAACTCGTGGGATATGGTAGAGCAAGCGACTTTTTAAACGCGTATTATGGATTGTTGATGCTTTTTGTTTTGGGCGTTCTGTATGGGATCCTGGGCGGAGGATTGTTTGGGCTTTCACTGGCTAATTCCAAAATTTTTAAGGTGAATTGGGCTGCTGTGATTTCGGAAATGGTTGCATTTGCCCTTCTGACGTATGGCCTTATCGTTAACCAACTGGAATGGTTGATGACGCCTCCACGTTCCGAGCTTTGGGCTGCCTGCCTTGGTGCCTCGGTTGCCCTACTTTGGTATATTATCAGAAACAGGCAGGAGGGGGCATTGCGTATTGCTATCTGGTCCGCACTTGGTGCTGGTTTTGGGTTTGCTTTCGGAAATTTTCTCCAGGTGCTCGGCGCATCTTCACCAGTGAAGATCAATTTCTGGAACGTCATGGAATATTCGATAGGCTTTTTTGGTGGCTTGGGAATGGCGTATGGAACTTTGACTTCATCGTGGCCGGAACAAGAAACTGTCGATAACCGAATGAGTAACCTTGTGCCTATACTTTTCCTGGCTGCCTTTATCCCATTTGTATTATGGGATCAGTCTTTCGTTACTGAGAAATTAACCTTTATCATTAAAGAAGGTGGCACAGAAGATACCGTATTATTATTCCAGATTCTTGCAGGCATATCGATCGCTGTGTTCATCTTGACTATGCTTGCCAGGTATTGGCGCAGCACTTATACATTTTCAGACGTCAGATCGATCTTTCTTATTTCTATATTGATCTATACGTTTCTTAGCTTTCTGCTCACCGGAATCTATTCGCATCCGATAGAACAATATTTATATATCGTTAATATCGGATTGATTCTGTTTCTAGTACCTTCGGTAAGCAACAATTTTGAGGTCATCGAGGAAAAACCAAGCAACTGGATAATAGCATGCGTTCTTTGTGTATTGGTCGTTGGCTTATTTGCCATGATTGCGATAAACTCACACAGTGAGATCCCGGGAATGGAGGTTCGGTTTGAATGATAAAGGTTGCCATCATTGGTTTTGGATTTATGGGAATTACTCATGCCAACAGCATACTTAAGAGTAGTAAAATCAGTCTCCGTGCAATCATCACCAGAGATGAAGACAGCATCGAGTCCAAAATTGATAAGCTAAAGGGAAATTTTTGTACGGGTCAGGTTGATTCGACTGCAATACTTTCGTTACCAGTATACAAGACGTTGGGTGCCTGTCTAAGGCATGAGAAAATCGATGCTGTTCATATCTGTGTGCATACAGATCTCCATTACAAGATGACAACTGAAGCAATCGAAAATGGACTGCATGTATTTCTTGAGAAACCTATGACCCTTCGTCGTGAGGAGGGTAAATTAATGATCGCCTTTGCCAGACAAAGGCGCGGAAAGTTTATGGTGGGCCATGTGCTGCGGTTCATGCCTGCTTATCAAAAGCTAAAAGATTGGATTGATAAGCGGGAGTTTGGAGGGATAAAATTTATATCGCTCACCAGGTTTAGCGGTCTGCCGTCGTGGGGCCAGTGGAGAGAAAAACAGGAAAAATATGGGTCATCCGGGGGAGCATTGTTCGATTTGCTTATTCATGACATTGACTTTCTTTCCTCTGTGTTGGGATGTCCCGAAAAAATTGAATCAAAAATTCAGCCTGGTTCTCTCAGCATGCACGACTATGTTGTAGCGTGGTGGTATTATAAAGAAGTTACTGCGAAAATTGAAGGAGGTAACACCTTTCATTCAACTTTTCCATTTCAGGCCGGATATATGGCAAGGTTCGAAAATGCGAGCGTAACATATTCAAGTTTGTTTCCGACAACTATTCAGGTTTGTACAGGTGAATGCAATACAACGGTTACGGTAGATGAGCCTAGCAGTGGATTTGATAATGAGTTTGATTACTTTGCCGATTGCATCGAAAATAATCGGGATCCGCTTGTTTGCATGCCTGAATCTTCGCTAAAATCCATCGAACTTTGCTATCAACATATTTGAAGGGGGAAGCCTAAGTGAAATATTATACGTACGATTTATGACAGACCGGCTCGCAATTTATGGAGGCCCTAAGACCGTGCAAAAGGATTTTGTATGGCCAATTTTCGATGGCGATGATGTAAACGTGGTAACGGAAGTTGCAAAAAGTGGTAAATGGGGCAACCCGGACTGCGGTGGCCTGGTTGAAAAATTTGAGAAAGAATTTTCAAATTACTGTGGCAGCAAATACGCGATAGCATGTGCAAACGGATCCGTGGCTTTGCGGCTTGCCTTAATAGCTTCTGGTGTAAAGCCCGGTGATGAGGTAATCGTGCCCCCTTATACATTCATCGCAACGGCATCGATAGTGATCGAGGCGAATTGTGTTCCGGTCTTCGTTGATATTGATCCCGACACTTACAATTTGAATCCATCTCTTATCGAGGCAGCCATAACCCAGCGCACCAAGGCAATTATACCTGTACATTTTGCAGGCCAGGCCTGTGATATGGATCAGATCATGGCGATTGCTAGAGAGCATAGTCTTATAGTGATTGAGGACGCTGCTCACGCGCATGGTGGTGAGTACAAGGGTAAAAAGCTTGGCAGCATTGGTCACGCGGGTTGTTTTAGCTTTCAATCTTCGAAAAACCTGAACGCTGGCGAAGGCGGGCTGATCGTGACGGACAATGAAAATCTATTTGACATGATGAATTCCCTGCGCAACGTAGGCAGGGTGAAAAATGGTCAATGGTATGAGCATCATTTTGCAGGATGTAATTACAGAATAACGCAGTTTCAGGCCGCACTCCTTTCAGCGCAGCTTAGCAGGCTGGAACAGCAAACAAAAATCCGTGACGAGAATGGACTCTATCTCAATAACCTATTGGAAAAGATAGACGGCATCTCTCCACTCACACGTGGTCACGGTGAAACTCGGCACACCTACCATTTGTATATTTTCCGTTATGATTCGTCAAAGTTTAATGGACTTAGTAAGAAAGAATTTTCCGAGATGCTAACGGCAGAGGGAGTTCCTGCGTTTATGGGCTACCCGAAACCTATATATGAACAGCCTCTTTTTCAGGAGAAGAATTTCATGTGCTATGCAATACCGGACTATGTAGATTACTCAAGGGTGAAATGCCCCGTTGCCGAACATGCATGCTATGAACAGGCAGTCTGGATTTTGCAGCACGCCATGCTCGGTACAAAGGAAGACATGAAATTATTCTCAGAAGCAATTCTGAAAATCAAGAAATTCACGGAAGGAAACTAATTTCAATCAAGCCGACTGCTTAGCCAGCATATGCTGCTTCCGATACTCCATCGGAGTCACACCTTTTATCTGTTTGAATTGGCGTGCGATGTTTTTGCTATCGCTCAGACCCAGATCCAGTGCGATTTCAAAAATGGTCATATCCGTTTCAAGCAGCTTTTGCGTAAACTTCTCGATCCGCTGGTTATAAATATATTCGTAAACCGGGTAGCCGGTCGTCATGATAAAGCGTTTCTCGAGAGATCTGCGTGAGAGCGGCACTTCTTTCAAAACCTGATCTACTTTGAGGTTCTTGTCCAGGTTACCATGGATATACTTCAAAGCGCTTACTATGTATTTATCTTTGCTGGCAAAAATATCTGTCGAATGCCGCGTTACGACCTGCGTCGCGTTCACAACGATATCATCAGCATAGCACACACCTTCTTCTATCATTTGCTCCATCAAACGCGCAGCCTCATATCCGCTTTTTTCCGAATCAAGTTCAATGCTTGAAAGCGGAGGATCAGACAGATCACAGATCATTTCATCGTTATCAACACCTAACACGGCAAGTTCATCCGGGATACGGATACCAGCATGCCTGGCTGCTTCCGTAATATGGTGGCCTTGATTATCGTCGCATGCCATAAGGGCCACGGGTTTTGGCAACGATTTTAACCAGTCGCTGAGCGCTGAGGGCTTATAATACCACAAATCAATTCCGCGAGAGTCCTTATGCTCATAGTAGTGTACATCAAAACCCGCCTCCTGTATCCGCTCTTCGAAACCTTCTGCCCGCTCACGCGACCAGACAATATTTCCAAAGCCGTAAAAGGCAAAATTCTTGAACCCCTTTTTTAGAAAATAATCCGCGCCTAAGGCACCCGTTTCACGATATGCACCAGTGATGTTTGGAATGTCTGTGAAGCGTTCTTTGAAGTCCTGTGCTATGACTGGAATTCTTGCTTTAGTAAATTTTGCTACCTCTTCACCATTGTAAAACTGTCCAATTATTCCGTTTGCTTCCCATTCCTGTGCCCATTTCAGAATTCCATCAATTCCGATTGTTTCACGATAGTAGGTCGGCATTTTGCAGAAAGTCCACGGGCCATGATCTTTTGAATACCTTGTGATCCCCCGAAGGAGATTCTTATTGTATTCTTCAGAAAAGTCGCTCAGTAAAACTATTTTTATCATACAAGTATGTTTAGGTAATGAGTTACTCTTTACGTTATGATATACTTAATGCTGAACTTTTATGGAAGTCAAAAAACGAGGTCGCCTTTAACTTTTTCAGCAAAGTATCACTCTCTGCTTTCGTGAAAGGCTTCAGGGGTTTACGCACGACACCACAATCCACACCCACGAACCGCATGATTTCTTTTCCTGCACTAATCCCATTGTATTGGGAAAGTAATTTATAGATCGCATCCGCCTCACCTTCAAGCGTAACAACTCTTCTGGAATCTCCCTCGTGATGCGCCTTGAGCATTTGTCGGTATACGTCGCCCATGTAGTTATATGTGCTTCCTACATATTGCCGGTTACCAGCAGCGTATAGCATCATAAAAGCTTCATCCGTTCCCCAATAGAGCGAATAATTTTCTTTGGCGAAATGAATGCAGTGTTGGTACTCAACAATGTCAGTAAAGCTGTTCTTTAATCCCGCAAAATTTGGAATTCGTCTGGAAGCCATTTCAAGGAAACTAAGAAGCGGGAAATTCACACCGGTAAGGAAAGGAATGTTATAGTAGTAGAAAGGAGTGTCAGCCGCAGCTGATGCGACATATTCACATTGCTCTACCAAGTCCTCCAGAGTTTTTGGTCGGAAATAAAAGGTGGCGACCATTGCGACTCCGTCGACACCATGCGCCTGCGCATGTTCCGCCATCTTTGCGGTTTCGTACAAATTACAACTTCCGACGTGTACGAAAATTTTAAAATCCGGACGGTTAATTTTTTTTCTGTAATCTGTCCATACCTCGACCAACTTGAGCCTTTCATCGACGCTAAGAGACATACACTCACCGGTGGTACCGTTCAAAAAGATTCCGTCTGCTCCCGTATTTATACAATGATGGAAGAGATCCGGAATTGTATTGTAGTTAATAATGCCATCACCAAACATAGGAGTGAAGACAGCATTTAATATTTCGACTTTCTCCAAATTCATGATCCTTCTGTTTATTGTGAATACCCTAGTCGTTACACATGTCAAGTTGGCCAACCCTGAGCCGGTAATCAATGGAATTCATTACTAAAAAGATGTATAAAATTCTGGTGAGGGTTCATCTTTATTTTTAAATTGTATCGACAATTAAAAGTCTGTCCACCAGTTTTTTTAAAATGGCCGTTCAAATACATTCCCCACATCATCGATACTGTGTTATTCCGCAGAGTGTTCAGAAAAGGATAATGAAGCATCCGTTGTTGAGTAGTTTGTACTTGACTGAAATTGGATACGAGGACAATACGGTCTTTCACCCGTTTAGAAGAAGTCAGGGCAAAAGTGATTATTTGCTAGTATATGTTGCTGCTGGAGAGGGTAGTTACGAAGCGAATAACAAGCGGCACACAGTAACGGACAACGATTTTTTTGTAGTTCCTGTCAAATATGCCGGTACCCTGCGACCTTTTGTCGATAATCCCTGGAGTATCTATTGGGCGTATTTTTCCGGCACTCAGTCAAGGATGATGGTTCACCATCTGGTGGGAAATGATTACTCGCCAAAGAAAGCGAAACCTTTGGTGGGTCGAGTTGCTCAATTCAACGATATATTACATCACCTTGAATTGATGGAAAATATTGAGAATCTTGTATACGCCAATAGCCGGTTCTATAGTTTTTTATGTTCGTTCAGGTTGATGGTTTTGTCAACTAAAAAGCACAGCAAGAAAGATGGTGTAATTCAAAGCATCGAATATATGCGCGAACATATTAATGGAATGATAACACTTGAGGAGTTAGCAACAGTCGCCGGATTATCAGTGTCACATTATTGTGCGATGTTTAAGCAAAAAACGATGCAAACACCTATGCAGCTTTACACCTCAATGAAAATTCAACGAGCATGTCAGCTGCTTCAGAATCGAAGTCAGACCATAAAATCCGTTTCGTATAGCCTGGGTTTTTTTGATCAATATCATTTTTCGAAAGTATTCAAGCAGGTGATGGGCGTTGCACCAAAAGATTTCAGGAAGCTAGAGAACTAATGAACGCTTTCATAACAAAAGAGAAACATAGTATAGTTTAAAAACTAAGTGTTTTTTAGCGAAACACCCTAAGCATTATTCCCTAGATGCGAATTTCAGCATTTGGTTATTCGCATTTTGAGGTTTCAAATTCGTGAAAGGTGCGCATGTTTGGTATTAGGATCGTAATCTTTGAGATAATGCAAAAAGTGTTTGTAGATTAATGCCCCATGAAGACAAATCGTATAATCGTTCCGCTTATCTTTTTGATCTTTGCGGTAATTTCATTTCTTACAAACATCCTGGGGCCGTTGGTTCCTGATATCATCAATAGTTTCAATCTTAGTATTGGGCTTGCCGGGTTCCTTCCCTTTTCATTTTTCGTGGCTTATGGAGTGATGTCAATTCCATCAGGCATATTAATGGAAAAGTATTCTGAGAAAACCGTTTTGATTGCTGCATTTATACTTGCGTTCGCTGCTGCTATGGTCTTCGCAATCTTTACCACATTTACGACAGCACTTTTGTCATTGTTTTCAATAGGAATAGGTATGGCAATGTTGCAGGTTGTTATCAATCCGTTACTCCGTCACACCGGAGGGGAAGAACATTTTGCTTTCAATTCCGTCATGGCTAATTTCTTTTTTGGAGCGGCATCGTTCCTGAGCCCACTATTGTATAGCGCAATGGTTACGAATATTCATAGTACCCATAATTCAAATCCTATAATTTTGTTTTTTAATAAACTCGTTACTGCCGAGTTAAAGTGGGTGTCTTTATATTGGGTCTTCGCGGTAACATGTGTTATCATGATAATAGTTATCGCTTTTATCAAATTTCCGAAGGTTGAATTGAAGGCGGATGAGAAGGTTGACATAGGGTCATCGTTTAAGGAACTACTCCGAAATAGAAATGTCCTTCTTTATTTCATTGGAATATTTTGCTACGTCGGCACTGAGCAGGGGATAGCCAACTGGATGTCAAAATTTCTTCAACTGTATCATGGAATTGATCCTGCTACCGGCGGGGCAACTGCCATTTCATATTTTTGGGGCCTGATAACGGTCGGATGTTTCCTGGGGTTAGGCTTGTTAAAACTCTTTGATAGCAGGCGAATCCTGGTTGTTTTCGCGTCGGGGTGTATAATCGCTTTAGCCTGTGCGTTGTTCGGATCGCAAAAGGTTGCTTCGATCGCATTTCCGGTGGCTGGCTTATTTCTTTCAATCATGTGGTCGATAATTTTTTCGCTGGGAATGAATTCCGTACCTCACCACCACGGAACGTTTTCGGGAATCTTGTGTACCGGTATTGTTGGCGGGGCAGTGGTACCACTGATCATCGGAGGGATCGCCGAACTTGTCGGACTCCAACTTGCCATGACATTCATGTTTCTAACGCTTGGATATATACTCTCCATTGGTTTTTGGGCAAATCCCCTTGTGAACAATTCGATAGTCAGAAGCTGGAGCGAGCTTTTCAAAAGCACATGAACGATGTCCCAACTAAATCGACACCTTAATTAAACTTCTTACCGCCTCTTAATGAACGCATTGCCAATAGTTGATATTCTAATAATAGTTCTATACCTGTTAGGCATGATAGGCGTCGGCGTTTATTTCTCCCGGCGAAATACCAGCACAGACCAGTTTACTAAGGCGTCGGGCCATATACCAGGGTGGGCGTTGGGAATAAGTCTGTATGCAACCTTTTTAAGCAGTAATACTTTTTTGGGCGTACCGGGCAAGGCCTTTGGAAGCAACTGGAATTCTTTTGTCTTCAGTTTGTCAATGCCACTGGCAGCCTGGATAGCAGCCAAATATTTTGTGCCATTCTATAGAAAGACTGGCGAGATCAGTGCATATACCCACCTTGAACATCGCTTTGGACCGTGGGCCAGAACGTATGCGATGGTGTGTTTTGTTTTTACCCAGCTGGCACGGATGGGATCCATATTCTTTGGTATAGCCCTCACGTTAGAAGCGCTTACAGGCATCGATATGAGAACTATTATGATTGTTAGCGGCATCTGTATCATCGCTTACACCATGATGGGAGGTATGGAAGCCGTGATATGGACGGAAGTTGCCCAGGGAATTATTAAGACAGTCGGTGCGGTAGTCGTCTTATGGATCGTTGTTGTGGAAATGGATAAGGGTTTTAGTGATATAATCACAATCGGAACGGTTGATAATAAGTTCAGCCTTGGAAGTTTTAGCCTGACAGATTTTAGTAGTTCAACTTTTTGGGTAGTCTTTTTATATGGGTTCTTTATCAACCTTAACAATTTTGGGATTGATCAGAATTATGTCCAACGTTATCACACTGCGAAAAATGCGAAAGAGGCTGCAAAGAGTATCTGGCTGTGTGTTTATTGGTACTTACCCGTTTCCCTTGTTTTCTTTTTTATCGGAACGGCATTGTACGCTTACTTTCAGCAAAATCCTGAGTTGATAGCGTCTGTCAAGCAACAGGTGGCGCTGGAAAAGGGTATATCTGTCATGGCCCTCTCGCCGGAAGACTATGGAGACAAGGTATTGCCTCATTTTATGGTGACAAAAGTTCCTCACGGATTGCTGGGTTTGATCATTGCGGCTATTTTGTCGGCGGCAATGAGCACGATCAGCAGCGGCATGAACAGTAGTGCTACCGTATTCTTGAAAGATATTTATCAAAGATTTATAGATCGTGACATCACGCCGAAAAAAGAGTTGCTTGTACTTTATGTAGCCACTGCAACCATGGGAATACTGGCAATTGTAACCGGTATAGTCATGATCGGTGTCAAGAGTATCCTGGATTTGTGGTGGCAACTCGCTGGAATTTTTGCCGGTGGAATGCTGGGTCTGTTCCTTTTGGGCATGATTGCGAGAAGCGCGGGGAACACGGTAGCCAAACTTGCGACTACAATCGGCATCCTTGTTATCCTCTGGATGACATTTTCAAATCTGCTTCCCGATCATCTCGCAGCTTTTAGAAATCCCCTTCATATGAACATGGTTATTGTGGTGGGAACGCTGGCGATTTTCCTCAGTGGCGTACTGTTATCAAAGTTCAGAAAGAGATGAAATGATTGGTGCTCCGTTTCAAGTCAGGTTATCAAAGTGAGTTGTAAAGTAATTCGTCATTACCAGGTTAATGATAAGGGCGGAACGGTTTCCGTGCAAGTACCATTCCTGCGAATATCTAAACCGTTGTTCTCACACTCACGCATAAACCTACTTCCTCAATCTTCCAATCTTCCAATCTTCTAATTTTCCAATCTTCTAATTTTCCCTAACTTCCCTCTTCCTTCAACCAGCGGTCCACAGAACGATGTCTTTTGAATTCAACAGTCATATTTCACAACTCCGGATTCTAGCTTTCTTCTTTTTGCTGTTTTTAATGGTCGCGAACTGTACTTCTCCCCAACAAGAAGAATTGACGGGTATCCATCATCTTTCGGGCGAGGAGTTTGCAGGGTCTCAATCCTGTGCCCAATGTCATACAAGTATTGCCAACTCCTTCAAGGAAACTCCTCATTTTTTGACCTCTGGCGTCGGTTCCGTCGAAACGATCAAAGGAAGTCTGGATTCGGGTGAAAATGTTCTGGTGCTGACTGAAAGATTGAAGATCTTCATGGAAGAAAGGCAGGGTAAAGTTTTTCAACGGGCCACGATCGACGGGAAGGATGTGGACAAAAAGCCTATCGACATTTCGATGGGATCAGGCCGACAGGGGCAAACCTACCTGTACTGGAAAGGTGATTCCCTGTTTCAATTACCAGCTTCTTATCATGCAGCGACGAATACCTGGTCAAACAGTCCAGGTTACCTATCTGATCGAATTATTTTTGATAGAAGTATCAGCGCCAGGTGTCTTGAGTGCCATGCAACAAACTTTAAGGTGAAAAAAAGCTTTGGAGAGTCCGAGACCTTCGATCCAACGAAGGCCATCCTTGGCGTAGATTGTGAACGATGTCATGGGCCCGCAGCGCGTCACGTAAATTTCCATAGGGAAAATTCAGGCGAGTCGGAAGGAAAACATATTATCAATCCGCAATCGCTTGACAAAAAGCTAAAGATTGATAACTGTGCACTTTGTCATTCGGGCATGCGCACAAACCTGATGCCTTCTTTTTCCTATACAGTGGGTAATGATCTTGATCGTTTTTTTGTTCCTATGCAAAGTGTGGACAGCGGCGCCAGTGTTGATGTACATGGGAATCAAGTTGGATTGCTGAGGGCAAGCAAATGTTTCAAACTAAGCGATATGGATTGCTCGACCTGTCACGACGTTCATGCTAAAGAAACTAAAAAGCTTTCAGTCTTTTCAGCGCGATGTATGAACTGTCACAATGAAGGTGGTGATAAGTTTTGTAAACAGCCACCGATCGCAGGCATTGTTCTTAAAGATAATTGTGTGGATTGTCACATGCCATCGTTGCCCTCCAGAAAGGTATTTCTTCAATCCGCATCCCGAATGGATCCCACTCCGTTTTTTGTGCGAACCCACCTAATCGACACTTATAAGGAACAAGTTGAAGCGTTTATCAGTAACGCTAGAAAGAAAAAATGATAGACCAATCCATTAGGATTCATTGCATCTTGATCCAAAATTATCAATATTTAGCTGGCAGCAGAAAAGTCCGAGGACTGATATTTAAACTCATTTCTCTCGTTTTGTCACCACAAT
>CAMLER010000026.1 GCA_946478915.1 uncultured Chryseolinea sp. | reverse complement strand
GAAGAAAGCCAAGGGTATCTACAATATTTCAGGGAAGGATTATTTGTCTGCCTACGATATCGCTATTCGCACTGCAGAGTTCTTTAAGCTGGATAAGTCCCTTATCAAGGAAACCGATTCTACAAAGTTTACGCAGCCTGCAAAGCGCCCTCTGCGGACGGGCTTTGTGATCGAAAAAGCGAGAAGAGATTTAAAATATGAACCGCATTCTTTCGAGGAGGGACTTCAGGTGCTGGCTTCGCAATTGAGGTAGGTCCGTTATTCGTTATTCGTTGTTCGTTATTCGTTATTCGATATTCATTCCCTTCCCTCCTGAGCGCGCGATTTACTCCGTTGAATCGCAATGAAATACAAAGGAATTCCCAAAAGGGTGATCACTAAACCAGGCCAAGTGAAGTCCGGCTTGTAAATAACTAAAAGGGTGCAAAACGTAATCCCCATTAGGATATAAATAAAGGGAAGTACCGGGTATCCAAAAGCTTTGTAAGGTCGTTCGGCTTCAGGTCTTTTCTTTCTCAGAATAAAAATACCAGTAATGGTAAGTGTGTAAAAAATTACGACTACCAGAGAAATCATATCCAGCAAGTTTCCATACCCCCCACTAAGACAAAGGACACAGGCAACAATACATTGAGCCCACAAAGCCCATTGGGGAACGGCGTTTTTATTAAGCTCACCCGCTTTGCGAAAAAATAAATTGTCTTTGGCCATAGTATAATACACTCGCGCGCCAGCCAAAATCAATCCATTGTTACACCCAAAGGTTGATATCATGATCAGGATGGCGATCATATATTTACCACTTTCACCAAAGATCTGGTTCGCTGCTGCTATCGCTAAGCGATCTTCCTGAGGAAATGCAATGCTGTCGAGCGGAAGAACTTTAATGTACATTAAGTTGGCTGTGATGTATAGAACGGTCACCATGAGTGTGCCGAAAAACAAGCTTAAGCCGATGTTACGCTTTGGATTTTTTATTTCTCCTGCTATAAACGTGACGTTGTTCCAGGCGTCGCTGCTGAAAAGAGACCCGGTCATTGCTGCGGCAATGGCTCCCAACAGTGTAATCCCTCCGATTTCTTTCCATCCTGTTGCCATCTTTCCCAAACCGTCGGCTCCTAAATCTTGCATCGCTTGAAAACCTCTTTGCCAGTTTGCGGACCAGTAGTCCTCCTTTGCAAGAAGAAACCCAAAAAGCACAAGTCCGAATAAAGCAAGCAGCTTGGAAATGGTGAACGTAGTCTGAATAAATTTGCCCTCTTTGATTCCTCTGGTGTTTACATAAGTCAGTAACACGATAAGCAAAATCGCAGAAATCTGGGCTGCGGAAATCTCTGTAAAGCCGACATCAAACAGCTTATTCGACTCGCTCATTGACGGAAAGATGTATGCTGAAAATCGGGCAAAAGCAACACCTACGGCCGCAATGGTCGCGGTCTGAATGACGGCAAAGAAACTCCACCCATAAAGGAAAGCAACGAGCGGATTATACGCTTCTTTCAGGTAAACGTATTGGCCTCCGGCCTTTGGAAACATTCCGCTTAATTCTCCATAGCTAACGGCTGCGATAATGGTCATGAATCCAGTAATAGCCCAAACAGCGATCAACCAAGCAGGGCTTCCGACGTTTCGAACGATGTCAGCGCTGACTATGAAAATTCCCGAGCCTATCATAGAACCTGCGACGACCATGGTTGCATCCCATAGACCCAGGACTGGTTTAAACTTAGGTTCGTTCATTGAGGTGCCGAATTAGGCTTTCAATATAGATAAAGTAAATTAGTTAGTAATGATAATCTGTGATCGGTTCGTTCGGCTACCGGAGCAATTATAAATACCAGACAAATAGGTAGGAATACCGGATAACGGATAACGAATAACGGATAACGGATAACGGATAACGAATACGGGATTCACAAATCCTCCGGCAGTCTATTCGGAATCTCTATCTCAAACGTGGTGCCTACACCCGGTTCAGAGTGAACATCAATTCGTCCGCCAAGCTTTTGGACAGTCTCCCGCACAATATAAAGTCCAAGTCCGGCACCTTCACTTCGCTCTGTGGCGCGATAAAACATATTAAAGATCTTTGGCAGAAGTGCATCAGGGATGCCGATGCCGTTGTCCTGCACTTTGATCGTAAGAAGGCCTTTTTCGATCGTAATATAAAAATGAACAATGTTTTGTTCTTTTTCGGGGTCGCGATATTTGATGGAATTGGAAAGTAAATTATTCAATATTACATGTAGTCTGTAAGGATCTCCATAAAGGGGACTTTGTTCTATGATATCGACATTCTTTGCCACTCTTTCTGATCCTTCCATATATAGCAATCTTGAAATGCTATCGTTTACGACCTCACGAATATTTACAGGTTGTGCGTCAACTTCCTTACGCGCGTTCCTGGAATAATCGAGAATTTCTTTAAGTGTGTAATCAAGCTTCTGAATGCTATGTTCCATCATTTCAAAATATTGATCCATGTCTTCCTTACGATCATTCAGTTTAGCAAGGTTAAGTAATCCAAGCACCGACATCAGTGGCGCGCGCAGGTTATGCGAGACACTGTAAACAAAACTATCAAGTTCCCGATTGATCTTGACCAATTCTTCATTTTGCTCACGCAACGCTTTGTCAGATTTTTTTCTTTCGTTTTCAAGCTGTTTTTGCTTCAGCGAATTCGTGATAGCATTTGGAAGTCTTATAAGATTTGATTTCAAGACGTAGTCGTCTGCGCCCTGTTTAAGACATGTGACGGCAAATTCTTCGGATACTGATCCGGTTACCAGAATAAAAGGGATAGATATTCCCGATCGCCGGCAAAGTTGAAGAGCTTCAAAGGAATTGAATTGCGGCAGACTGTGATCCGATAATATTACATCAGCGTCATCTTTACGAAGTGCCTGCAAAAATTCCTGCTTGCTGTCTACACGTATAGTCTCAAAATGCAGACCACCTTTTCGCAGCTCCCGCTCAATGAGGCCCACATCATCCAGAACATCTTCCAACACCAATATTTTTAACGGTCTTTCCATAACGTTTTTAGACTTACCCTTCTCTTTAATGTGGAGGTTGATTGAGAATGAGCCAGAACAAACCAAGGTTTGCGACGGCGTTTACAAACTTCTCGAATTCAACAGGCTTTACGACATATGCGTTAACGCCAAGGTTATACGATTCGATTATATCTCTTTCCTCCTTCGAAGAAGTGAGTATGACAATTGGAATTATCCTTTTTTGATCGTCATTTTTAATTTTTTTCAAAACCTCGATGCCATCGACCTTTGGCATCTTGAGGTCCAGTAAAATTAGTTTTGGAATATTGTTGTTGCCGCGTGCAAACAAAAATTCCAGGGCCTCTTCGCCGTCATGCAAATGCACAAGATTGTTGGCAAGATTGTTCTTTTTTAATACCCTTATTGTCAACTCGGCGTCTTCGGGATTGTCTTCTATTAAAAGGACTTCAACGGCAATATTGTTCATTTTCTGGCTAATTTTGTGTCGGTATAAAAAAGAAAAAGGTTGCTCCTTCATTCACGTGTGCTTCAGCCCAGATCTTTCCTCCATGACGTGAAACGATCCGATGCGCAAGTGCAAGACCTACCCCAGTGCCTTCAAACTCCTGCACTTTATGTAATCTTTGAAATACGCCAAATAATTTGTCAGCATACTTCATGTCGAATCCCACGCCATTATCGCGAATGAAGTAGGTTACACGATTGTCGTCTACACTCGATCCAATTTCAATGCTCGCTACGTCCTGCAACCTGGAATATTTAATTGCATTCGATATCAAATTGATCCACACCTGTCTCATCATTCTCGCATCACCTTTAATCTCCTCCAGTCGATTAATCTTAAACTGTATTTTTCTATTTTTCTCCTGTGAAAGCAGTTCTTGCTGAACGTGAGTGACCAATGTCTGCATGTCTACAGTGCTTTTGTCCATTTCTTTCCTGCCCAGGCGTGAAAAGTCCAGTAGATCATCGATGAGCTGTCCCATTCTGCGGGCATTGTTTCTTATTATTTCGAGCAGTCTGTTTGCTTCGGCATCCATTGTTAATCCATAATCTTCCTGAAGAATTTTAGAATATCCGTCTATGGAACGCAATGGCGCGCGAAGATCGTGCGATACCGAATAAGTAAAAGCTTCAAGCTCATTGTTTACAGCAATCACTTTTTGCTCAGCTTTGTGGCGTGCAGTGATATCAAACACTGTTGAGCGGCTCTTAACAAAATTTCCGTATTCGTCGCGTATAGCGGTAGCGTTGATGACAACGAAAAGAATATTTTTGTTTTTACAAACGACTTCGAGTTCTACATTGTTTACATCTCCTTCAGACTTCAATGTTGCGAAAGATGTTTCAAAGATTGCTTTGCTCTCTGGCGTAAGCAGATCGGTAAAAAGCATTTTGTTGATAACTTCCGATCGATCGTAACCCGTCCATTTGAGCCAAGTCTTATTCATCTCAATGATTAACCGATTACCATTCAGCGAGTGATAGCCGCATGGCGCATTATTGTACAGATCCTTGATCTCAGCGGAGGCGGCAACAAGTGCTTCCTCCGCCTGGCTGCGCGCTCTAAGCGTTGAATTGATCCCCAGAAACAATAATAATATTATAACGACGGTTGCGACTAAAAGACTGATGAATGTGAAGTTGAAAGTTTTAACCTCACGCTGATTTTCACTCATGCGATGATCAAGCTGTCTCTTTTCTTCGGCCTCCATTTGATCAATGGCTCTTTTGATCCGTTCGATCAGTTGCTTGTTGGTGTCAGATAGGGCTATTGTTTTTGCCTGTTCAAGATTACCGTTCTTAATCGTTTGGAAAACAATCTCAACTTTTTCTTTACCGACCGTTCTGATGGTATCCAAAGACTGCTTCTGCAACTCGTTGTCCTTCACAAGGCTTTGTAATGCAATAAAATGATTTGTTGCGTCATCCAATCGGCTTTGGAAAAACTGTGCAAAGGTTGAATCGCCAGTTGATACAAAACGCATCCATTGCGCTTCAATTTCCAGGTGAATGGAATGTAGTTGTTTTATTCGATAGAGAACGTCGCTTGTATTGGATACGCGGGCACTTGTTTCAATGGACTCCTGACTATTTTTATAGGAATAGACTCCAAGGAGTGCCAGGATGCCCAGTGCCAGAAAAAAGCCAATTAGTACTTTGCTATCAAAATAGACTTTCATACATCAAGTTTTCTAATGACACAACTTACCAGCTATGTCCTGGCAGCAAAACTTTGCAAAAACAATCCTCCGACGCGTCTGATAAAATGCAATGATCGGAAGCATCGCATATTAGATGGGCTCCTTTTATAAATATACAATGATTTCCCAAAGTATAAACATAAAAGTGAGCCGTCGGTTTTAAATGCCGAAATTAGGAGAATCAAACAATTTTCTTATAAACTTGAAGGAATAGGTCCTGTCAAGGTTGATCCAGCATTTCGCTAACAGGGTGTCCTGTAACCCCGTTTGGAAATTTAATTTGAAGCAGTACCGCAATGGTTGGCGCAATATCGGTAATTGCGTGTAGCTGGGACGATGAACCCTTTTTGATACCGTTTCCATAAAATAATACCGGAATATGAGTGTCATAGGCATAGGGTGAACCGTGCGTTGTGCCGCGGGTAGATTCTGATTCAGTCCATCCCGGCTCCAATATATACACAATGTCTCCGGAACGCTTTGCGTGGAAACCGCGAATAACTTTGCCCTTAATACCATCCTCTCCGTAGTTTCCCTGGCGCAAAGTAGCCTCAGTATAGTATGTAGCTATTCCATCTAAAGCCATTAGATATTTGCCAATAAGCTCGGTGACAATGTACACATCAAGACCAGAAGCCCGCGGGTCCTTTCCAAAAGCCTCCTGGTTTAGAAATATTTGTTGATTGCTGATATTTTCAATAAATGATTTGCCTGGATAATATTGTGCGAGGTATTCATCCAATTTATTCTTCAAATCGCCATCGTTGAAATATCCCGATGGTACTTTGTTATGAAGAAGGTATTGCGGTACATCGGCCACAGCATGATCGGCTGTGAGAAATACCGTATACTTCCCCTGCCCAACTTCCTGGTCAAGTTTCTTCAGGAGCGCTTCGATGTTTTTGTCCAGTCGAATATATGTATCTTGAACTTCTACAGCGTTCGGACCATGCCCATGCCCGATGGCATCAGGAGCTGAAAATGAAATGCATAGGAAGTCCGTTATATCATCCTTGCCCATTTGTTCACCAACGAGCGCTGCCTCCGCCATGAGAGAAACGTAGTCGTTGCTGAAAGGTGTAGCGCTTAGTAAGCCAAATGCCTTGTCTTTACCTCTTATCGCTTTCAGGTCATAAGGAAACACCGCCTTGTCCTTACCTGACAATAAACGCTCATATGGTGTGTCATCCGGGCCGCTTTCGGTATATTGATCGATCGGTAAGGTTGTTTGCCATACTTGTGACAAATATTTTGCTGGAAGATTTTGTGAGTTGAATTTTTCCACCCAGGCAGGCAAGCTTTTCATATAATATGTACTGGAAATAAACCTACCCGATTTTGAGTCGTACCAGTAAGCTCCGTCAGCCATATGCCCGGCTGGCAAAATAGCTCCCCTGTCCTTGATCGAGACGCCGATAACTTTCGATCGCTTTTGAGTAAACAATTTCAGCTCATCGGTTACGGTCGAAGCGATCATTCGGCTGGGCGATAATTTCCCGTTGACTGCATCGTTTCCAACAGCTGAGTATAGGCTGTCCTCTACACAGTTAACGAATTTTTTTTCTTTTTTATCATAATACTCATTCCCGATGATACCGTGGATTGCTGGTGTTGTACCAGTATATACTGAAGCATGTCCTGGGCCTGTTACGGTAGGCACGTAGTTATAGTGCGCATTTTTCAACATAAACCCCTCGTTCATCATCCGTTTAAATCCGCCGGAACCGTACTTATCATAGAATCGATACAAGTATTCCTGCCGCATCTGGTCGACAACAATACCTACAACAAGTTTAGGTTTCTCCTGGGTGGTCTGTGCGCCTGACGTATAGCAAATGAGCACGGCAAGCAAAAAAAATGTGGTTCTCATAAGAATTCTTAGAAGCCTGCAAGTTAAAAAATAGAACGATCATTGATCTTCATTCTAACCAATTACTGCCGCCGATATAATATATCGGGCAGATTTTTAGTCCGAATGGCAGTAGATCCTATCATATTCGTCGGAATCGTAAATTTCTTTTCTTAAAAAATGCCCATCAGCGTCATAGTACATGACCACGTAGACCGATGCTTCTTCTACATGCTTTTCGGTAAAATAAAGCGGATCGCGTTGTGATCCGACGTTTACAATATCGGAATAGGTGATAGGGATAATTATTCCCTTCTGATTGTGCAGCACGCCGTGGTTTGAATCCTGATAAACGATTGCGAGTTTGTCAGATGGATCATCGCGTATCATTTTTATATCTTTAATTTTATCCAATAGCACCGACCCCGTCTTGATCTCATAAAACATCCAGCTGTCCTTTTTGACCAGTGCCGTAGTATCATTCCAGTACAACACTTCTTTAAACTCGAACTTGCTAAGCGGCCGGTTATCCCAACCGACGAATCCATAATGCTCATCGCGATAGGAGACAAGCATTTTCGAATTATATGGAAAAAGATTTTTACCGTAGGACGGGTATATTTCCTTCTTTATCGCAACGTTGTACATTCCAAACCTGGAAGACTTGAGCAATGACATAACACCATCTTTCACAGTGCCAATGGCATCGTATTGAACGGGCAACAGCATCTTGCCAGTACTTGATATTACGCCTCTCTTATCTTTGCGATGAATGATAAAAACGTCATCACCGCCATATTGAATTTTGTCGAACGCGGCCGTAAATAATTTCTTTCCTTTTCGATTGTACACGCTTTTACGACCCTTTTCTTCGATCGATATGTAAGTTGAATCCTGACCAGGAATAAACTCTATGCTGGAAGGATGCAACCCTTTCCAAAAAGTTGTCGGGTTGAAAAAAACAAAACTGCTGTCATTTCGCTGTCCAACCGGAAATGTGCCATAAAATGCGATCGTGTCAAATGGTGAGTAAAGCTCGGAGAGCGTCGATGGATCAATCAGTTTCCATCTTAAATCTTTTGCCGCAAGCCACGGCTCTTGGGCAATCACGTTCTGAAATGTAGCTGAATCGCCTGAAGAATATATCTTGAGACCCGATGGCTTTCTAGCTATGACACCAAAGAACGTTTGGCTTAAAGGGTTTTCTCCCAATGGCACAACGACACCAAGCGATTGATCCAGCAGTCCGGATTGATTCTCACTGAGCACAAGAATCAAATTATTTTTCCAGGCTTTCGCGTCATCGTACTCTGCGAAATCGAAAGTACCGGGCATCGGCAGGGTTGTTAATGTGGCAATGCTGATCAGCCGAATCTTCCGATCTTTTTTTAGACAAACAACATTTTTGATGATAGACACGTCGTCGAGATCAGTTTTGAGCAACCGACCTGATAGTGTATAAAGCGACCATTGGTCGTCAATGTTGATGGCGACAAGCCTGCCATCAAGGATGATTGCATCATCAATGCAGTCCGGGCCGAACCTAAAGCCGGACTTATGCATTAAAAATTGGCAGTCATCGTTTTCGAACAATAAAAAACCAGATCCTATGTCATCAAACTTTTTTATGGGCCCGTTCCATAAACGGGCGCCGCTACCTGCTATCACTTCCTCAGGTAGTAATATCACATCACCAGAAAGGTTACCACAAAAGTAGGAGGGGTTCAAAGAATCCAGCACTGCTTCGATCACCTCCCGACCTTTTGAATCCATCAATCCATACTTCCCATTTTTTAGGAAGGGTACCAGGTAGATGTTTTGTATTGACGCCAGGCGCGCAAGTGAATCTGTCGTGAATTCGGAGGGCCATCGGGTAACACGTTCCTGCTCCGGAATCAGATGAAATAAAAGATTTTTTGCCTTGCTTGTAAATGGATTGTCGGGATAATTCCGGATAAATTCGACAAAGTCTTCATATTTGCCAGAGGCTGTTTCATATTCAAAAATTGTTTGTTCAACGAATCTACGATGAGCACTTGACGGATGCTCTGCAAGGAATCTTTGATAACTCTCCAGCGTCTTATCAGCAGTCTTTTCATCTAACAAAAGCTGCTCATATTTCGCTTGAGCAATCGTGAATTGCGCGGCGTCCGGATATTTCTTTAAAAAATCATAAAAAGCTATGTATGTATTTTTCTGCCCGGCAAGTTGAAAAGCGATACTGTCCCTCTGCTCTTTCGCTTTCGGAATATAGACCGAAGTTGGGAACCTCCGGATAAACGAAATCCACGACTCTTCTGACTGGATCTGTCTCGACTCTGTGAAGGCTTTGGTTTCGATTTGTTCTTTAAGGCCGTCTAAGAGCAGCGAGTCAACAGGAAACTTCTGAAGTTTAGCTCGCTCTTTCTGGCTCGTATGCCGGAAGTCATTTTGCGCGTCGAGAACATACTTATATGCGGAGTCAAGCTGGAAGGCAGGATTATTCTCAGAAAAAAAATATTGTGCTAATAGATATTTTGCCGTAACGTTAAGGCTATCTTTGGCTGTGGCTTTGGAGAGCAACTCATACGCGCGCTCCCATTTTTGGCGCTGAAGATTTTTTTGGGCGAGGGATGACTGTCCTTCTGCCGAAGTATAACACAATGCTGCGGCTAAAAGCAGAAATATTTTTGAAACGAACAGAAAACCTCTCATCAACTAGAAGCAAAACTATAAACTTCAAACCAAGATTTAGCCCTAACTCCGGTTAAGGCTGTTGTATGATGTAATAAATTTTGTAAATTTTCACAATTGTTAAATTGTTACGCATGGCAAAGCTTAAGAATATCATTAAACAACTTTCCGAAAAAGACTTCAAAGCAATTTATGATTCACTAATTGAAAGCAATGCTGAGAAATCAGCATATCTGCTTAAATCACTCCGCGAACGCCAGTTGTCGGATAATAAAATCATGACAGAACTCGACGTGAATGCAAATGCTTACTATACCCTTCGTTCCAGGCTTAACCTGAAGATCGAGGAGTATCTGATGGGGCAGCTGGAAAGTCCGAGGACGGATGTTCTTAGAAAAGTTGCCAACATCAATGAAGTCCTCTTTACTAAAAAGAAGGCTATCTCGGTTGCTACGTTGAAGAAGCTTGAGAAGGAACTTCTCGATTATGACCTTGCAAACGAATTAACAGTTATCTACAAGTCACTGAAAAAGCTAAACATAAATTCGCCCGACTATTTTCAATATTCACAGCTTTATAACAGGCACGTAGCCTATATGCTTGCCGTTGATAAAGCGGAAGATCTGCTGGCGGACTATTTCAAAAAATACGGTGACTTCATGCTAAATGGCGGCGATGTCGAAAGGCTGGGGCTGAGTCTGCTGATGAAAGAAATGCAGAATGTTGCCAAGCTTTATGAGAGTCATCGCCTTTATGTATATCAAAGTTGCATGTATATTTTTCACCGTCTTTTTGTCGAAGTTGATGACAATATGTATCAAGACGGGGAATCCATGGAGGATATTTTCGATAAGGTTCAGAAAATTTTCGAAAGCTATCATCTCGATTCCATCTACTATCACATGAACCTTGTGTTTGAGTTCTTGAAACTCGAATACTACAATCACTACAAGGTTTACCGTCAGGCTGAAAAATATTTCGAAGAGGTGAATGATGCATGTGGAAACCTGCTGGTTAATTATTCTACGTTCACATTTCCACCTCAATTCCTTATTTCAAAGATCGAGCGACATCTTAGGACAGGAACTGAAGCCGAACTCTACCCTGAAAACGAGTCTATTTTCCTGGACTACGAAATCGATATGCAGGATATTCCCAAGCATATCATTTATGTGATCTATCGGGCTATATCATGTTATTATGTAGGTAAGTTTGAAGAAGCTGCAAAGTTGATTAATGGTTTGCTTAACGACGTAAGCCTGAAAAAATATCCATATGCTCAATTGGAAATTAAGTCGCTGCTGGCATTGCAGTACACATTAATGCGCGACTTTGAACTATTCAACCAATTGTCGAACAGTATCCAGCGTCAGATCAGATTATCGGAGAAAGACAGCTGTGAAAATATTCAGCTCTTCCTTAAGATCCTGAAAATTGCCACCAGTGAAGCAAAGAAAGAAAAAGCGAAGAAGATCAATGCCGTGATTCCGCGCTTGAGCACCATCAACGTTCACTATTTTGCGCCGACAAAGCTTATCAAGCTGGACGAAAAATTCGTTGAACAGCTGACCGACTTTTAAGCTTAAAGATTTTAGATTTCGAGTTTGACGATGCTATCGTGCGATAGCGGCTTGTTAAGGTAAAGCCTTACGTTCTCGTACTTTTTCGAGCGATTGAAGTCCTGTGGATTAATTGAAGACGTTAGCATCACAATCTTACACTTTTTCTTCGCGACGTTTGTGAGTTTTTCAAACTCATCCAGAAACTGAAACCCATCCATCAAAGGCATATCGATGTCGAGGAAAATTACATCCGGCAACACTTTATCAGCTACTTCCAGCTTTTCCATATTGCGTAAAAACTCGATGGCACTTTTAGCGCCGGTGTGCGTATAGATATTCTCAGCAATAGAAGCCGCTTCGATCATTTTCTGGTTAATAAGGTTGTCAATCTCATTATCATCAATGAGCATAACGGTGTGATATTTTTTTCCGGCCATAATTTTTAGAGTGAAAAGTGTATAAAAATAAACCTTTGATCCTTATTTGCAAACTTGCTAAATGTCAAATTTTATCCCTTGTGCTAATGGCAAGGTGTTACCATAGTTAATTGTGTTCGTCTGTCGACGCATGTAAACTTTCCACGCATCAGATCCGGATTCCCGTCCGCCGCCAGTTTCCTTTTCACCACCAAATGCTCCGCCGATCTCAGCACCCGACGTTCCAATATTAACGTTAGCGATACCGCAATCAGAACCGGAGTTAGATAAAAATCTTTCCATTTCCTGAACGTTGTTCGTCATGATAGCAGACGACAGACCCTGCTTAACACCGTTTTGCATTTCGATGGCTTCGCTGATCGTTTTATATTTCATTAAGTAAAGGATGGGAGCAAATGTTTCTTGTTGAACGATGTCCATTCTATTTTCAACCTCAGCTATCGCTGGTTTTACATAGCATCCTGACTCGTAACCTTTGCCCTGTACGACGCCGCCCTTGACTAAGAAGGTACCACCCTCATCTTTAATTTTTTTGAGTGCTTGCGTGTAACCTCTCACCGCCTGCGTGTCGATAAGGGGCCCAACGAGGTTTCGGGGATCCAGGGGATTCCCGATTGTTAATTGGTCATACGCGCTTTTCAACCGGTCTTTTACTGCATCATATATTTTGTCCTGAACAATAAGTCGCCTAGTTGATGTGCACCGCTGCCCAGCCGTACCCACTGCGCCAAACACAGCACCGCGTATGGCCATATCGATATTTGCATGCTCTGAAATAATGATGGCATTATTGCCCCCAAGTTCGAGAAGCGTTCTGCCAAGTCTTTCGCTAACTGTTCGCGCCACTGCTTTTCCCATCCTAACCGAACCTGTCGCAGAGATCAACGGTATGGCTTCATCTTTCGCCAACAGCTGTCCCAGCCTATAATCACCGTTCACGAGACATGAAACACCTTCGGGAACACCATTCTTCTCAAAGATTTCGGATGCAATTAACTGGCAAGCGATGCCGCATAACGGAGTTTTTTCAGAGGGCTTCCATATGCATACATCACCGCAGACCCAGGCAATCATGGCGTTCCATGACCATACTGCCACGGGAAAATTGAAAGCAGTGATAATGCCCACCGGTCCAATAGGATGCCACTGTTCATACATGCGGTGATCAGGTCTTTCTGAGTGCATTGTCAAGCCGTGCAGCTGACGTGAGAGGCCAACGGAAAAATCACATATGTCGATCATTTCCTGAACTTCTCCCAGGCCTTCCTGGTAAGACTTACCCATTTCATAAGATACTAGTTTTCCCAGCGATTCCTTTTTCGTACGCAACGCTTCGCCTATCTGTCGGACAATTTCCCCCCGCTTTGGCGCGGGCCATTGTCTCCACTGCCGAAATGCTTCTGTAGATTTATCAACTACGGTCTTGAACGAAGTTTCGTCCGTCACGTAAACTGAACCGATCAATTTTCCATCCACAGGAGAGTACGAATCAAGCACGGAGGACCTTTTTGAAAGCCATTTACTTCCCGTAGATGTACCTGGGTTTTTCTTCCTAATTCCTAAAACGGATAATGCCTCTTTTATTCCAAAGTTGTTCATACAAGGCCAAACTTAATACATTATTGGACGTGATTGCTGGAGAGCTCCACCAAATCGGTAGGTTGCATCACGAGTTTTACCAATCCACTCCGTAAATACCCTTCTTGCCGTCAGAATATATGCCTTCTACAAGGATTCCTCCCTTTTTGTAATCGAGAATCCTATTTAGGTCTTCAACATTGTCGACGGGTACTTTATCTATGTAGGTTATTAGGAAGCCTTTTTTGACGCCGGCTTCTCTCCATTTATTTGATTGGATATCTTTAACTCTGACGGCACCCTCTACTTCCAGGCTGGCAAGTTCTTTATAGGGTACATCTTCAACAGCAATTCCGCGCAGGTCATATTTTACAGCTTTCTTCTCAACCGTTTCTTTACCTTCGCTGTTCCGTAGTCTGGCCGTTACTTCGTGCTTGTTTCCATTGCGGATGTAACTCACGAGAATCTCTTTTCCTGGCCTGTTGCGCGCGACCCATTCCTGAAGTTCAGATACCGAGCTGATCCTGTGGCCGTCGATTCCAATGATCACATCGCCCTTTGCAAGACCAGATTCTCTTGCGGCACTTCCATCGTTAACGCGGTTTATTAAAACACCCTGACTCAGTTGAAGCTTAAGGTTTTCAGCGATTGATGCATTCACGTCTGTGATCTGTATGCCAAGCATGCCTCGTTGTACTTGCCCAAACTCGAGCAGATCATCCATCACTTTTTTTACAAGACTCACGGGGATTGCAAATGAATATCCCTGGTAACTGCCTGATGAAGTAGCGATCGCTGAATTTATCCCAATCAGATCACCATAAAGATTTACAAGCGCACCACCGCTATTCCCCGGATTGACCGCAGCATCGGTTTGTATAAATGCTTCGACTTGTAAATGATTTCGATCTCGTAGAATTCCAATATTTCGTGCTTTCGCGCTGACAATTCCGGCTGTTACTGTAGAGTTAAGATCGAACGGATTTCCAATGGCAAGCACCCATTCGCCGGGTGTAATAGCATCCGAATCGCCATATCTGAGAAATGGCAGATTTTTAGCTCTGACTTTCAGCAACGCCAGATCTGTGGTTGGATCCGAACCAACCAGCTTAGCATAAAATCGCTGATTATTAGCCATCACAACCTCTATACTACTGGCATCTTCGATGACGTGATTGTTGGTGACGATATAACCATCGTCGGAAATAATTACACCTGAGCCGGACGATCTCGGTGACGGCGATTCAAGAGAGAACTCCAAAGGGTTTACGCTGAATTCACCCGGACCATATGACGTGCGTATATGTACCACGCCGGGCGTAACATTTTGTGCCGTGGCAAGGAAGTTCAATTCCCTCGGAACCTGGTAAGATGTATCCGGAGAATATCCTGTTAATACGGATTGTTGCCTTTGTTCTATGGATTGATAGGAGGCAGTATAGCTATCAAAAAACTTAACCGTTACAAGTCCCCCGATAATTCCGCCGACACTGGCCGCCAGAATTACTATGATAATGAAAATTGAACGCTTCATCTCCAAGCCCAGATTAGTCCGTGTTGAAAGTTAACGTTTCTTTTCAAGAAAAAGTCGAGACCCTTTCGGTGATACTTCGATTTTTCTTTGAATGAATGGCTTTCTTAAATATAAACCGGGCATTGGCGACTTTGTTGGACGATTAAGGCGTTTGTTGTGTGAGGCAAAAAACAAAGGCGCATCTTTCGATGCGCCTTTACCCAATCTAACCCTCTACTCTTTTATTAGTTAACCTTGATGGTCGTTTTTTCCAGCTTTTTTTGATCCTTAGGTACAGTGATTTCGAGGATTCCGTTCTTGTATGCTGCGGTAATTTTGGTTGAGTCTACGTTGTCAGGCAGCGTAAATGATCGAGAGAAATTGCCGTATTGGGTTTCTACCCGATAGAAGTTATTTTCCTTCTTCTCCTTTGCAAATTTGCGTTCACCGCTGATGGTAAGCCTGTTATCGTCCAGGTCAATTTTGAAATCTTCTTTTTCCAAACCTGGAACAGCAAGTTGGATTTCAAACGATTTTTCGGCTTCAAGAATATCAACCCTTGGTACGAAGGAGTACGCAGAACCCCCTGCGCGCGTCACAGAATCGTTAAAGAAACGATCGATCAAATTGCCAAATGAAGTCGGTATGAAGTCATTTGAAGATGTATAACGAACGATGCTCATAGTATTTATTTTTTATTTTATAAGTCCTATGAGTAAAAAGCATGCCTTTACATATTCCGGACCTAAATCAGACTTTTTGTCCTGATTTAGATCTAAGATTCAGACCCTCTGTAGACAAATTGGCTCATTTTAGGGCAAAAAAAAGCCACCGATGGGATGTTGGTGGCTTTTTGATGGGTTGGGCTCCTAACGCGCTAGCATCATTTTTAACCTTTTGCTTTCATGTCCATTGATCATTTCGAGGATATAAATGCCATTGGAAAGACTTGATGGATCAACTTCGTATTGGACTTTATGTCCGCTCAACACAGCTCCTTCAAATATTGTCTTCGTTTTAATACCCCGCATGTCATAAATTGCGACGCTCGTCGGGCCTGATACCTTTGCCGTAAATTCAACTGTTACTTTATCCGAAAAAGGATTCGGATAAAAATTTAAGTTCAGGCCATCTTCGTCTAAGTCCTCTGACAAGGCCTGTGTCGCATATCTGGCCGATGATGATCCTGCAGTTTGCGAGCCACTCCAAATTTCAATCCCGGAAATCGTGGCGTCCGGACCAACAGCGGAAATATTAATCGTACCGTCAGTCAGGCTCACAGGGAAGGGACCAGATTTTTTCCATGTGCCACCCGGACCACTTGCAGCATTGCTGAGCACAGTTGCACCTTCTACCACAAGTGAATAGGTCGACGAGAAATTATCCTCCCATGTGTAGACATAGACCTGATAGTTTCCGGCGGGTACATTGCTCACCGCTGTACTCGGGTTTCCCCATATACATGAACGGATCATACTTGCCAGATTGCCTGAAGCAGTAGGGATTAGTGAAATGTTTTGATTTGCGTACGTTGCTCCAAAGGATGTGAAATTGGGTGCTCCTGCAGAAGCCTCCCACTGGTTCCCATCTATCGTGAGGGCCGGTCCGAAAAGATTAATCGCCCGGTAGAAAGCATTTGTTTGTTGCGCAGTTACAGTAAGGCGGAAAATATCACTTGCCGAAGCAGTTCCTTCCGTTGCAACGACGCGAATATCAATAAATCCAGCGTGGGTGTTATTGGGCGTACCGCTAAATGTTCGATTGCTTGGATTGAATGCCAGCCAACTAGGCAGCGGATTACCGTTTGCCAGCGTTGCGGAATAAGTAAGTACAGCACCGGCCTGACCTGGCGTGAATGTATTGAGAGCGAACGCATAGGAAAACATAGTACCCGCAGTGGCCGCCTGATCAACAAGTGGATTCGTAAGCGTTGGGG
>CAMLER010000025.1 GCA_946478915.1 uncultured Chryseolinea sp. | reverse complement strand
ATTATCAGGCAGTTGGATCGGGCGCCTGTAATACAAACACTGCAAAAGGATTTCAGGTTGATTTTGGGGTTGCCATTTCGCGAGGCAGCTTACAAGGTCTCGACGAGGGATGATGAGGTTTTTTATGGCGTCCGGCAGAAAAATGAAACTGCCTATTTTATAACCACTAAAGATTGTGCTTCTTTGCGCAGACTGGAACTCGGCTCCAATCGAAAGCGTAAGGTTACTGTTCAGTTATCAGAAAACGGGTATCCGCAACCTGATAGTATTGAATTGGTACATAATACATTTGATATGCAGATTAAACTTACCCGCCTAAACAAAGAATGATTCTGCTGAACGATTTCTTTAAACTGATTCAAAAAGATTCCACCCCGGGATTGGTAAAAGCGAAGATATCAATCAATAAAGAGCATCGCATTTTTCAGGGACATTTTCCAGGATTGCCAGTGGTGCCTGGTGTCTGTATGCTGCAGATGGTAAGGGAGATTATGGAAGTTCATCTTGGCCGCGGCCTGGATATTGCTGCTTCCGACAATATGAAGTTTCTTTCGGTCATAAATCCCGACCAAAACGTTGAAGTGGATGCAGCAATCCATTACACGGATGCAGCCGATACCGTCTCGATTAACGCTACACTTTTTGCCGGTACAACGACATTTTTTAAATTGAAGGCTACACTTCAGACAGCTAAATGACAACGGGACAACTTCGTGAAATGTTCAAAGAGATGAAGGTATGTATAATCGTACCGACATATAATAATGAACAGACATTAGCGAAGGTATTGGAAAGCCTGCTCGCATATACAGAGCAGATTATTGTAGTAAATGACGGATCGACCGATAGCACACCAGTTGTGTTAAGCACGTTTCCACAAATAGACCTGGTGACATATCCCCAAAACAAGGGTAAAGGCTTTGCATTGCGCACTGGATTTAAACATGCCGTTAGTTCTGGCTATAATTATGCAATAACTATAGATTCGGATGGACAACATTTTGCAGATGATCTAGGAAAATTTCTTATCAAGCTCCAGCAACATCCATCAGCCATTATCATTGGAGCGCGAAACATGGATCAGGCAAGCGTTCCGGGTAAAAGCAGTTTCGGCAACAAGTTTTCAAACTTCTGGTTCTGGGTGGAGACAGGATTGAGAATGAATGACACGCAGAGCGGGTACCGTCTGTATCCAGTTAAGCAAATGCAGGGAATGCGATTCCTGACGCGAAAGTTTGAATTTGAGATCGAAGTATTGGTTACATCTGCCTGGCGAGGGATTGGGATTACAGAAGTTCCTGTTCGAGTATTTTATGCCGAAAAGGAACATCGTGTTTCACATTTCAGACCATTTAAGGACTTCACGCGGATCAGCATTCTGAACACAGTGCTGGTAGTCATCGCGTTGCTTTACATAAAGCCCCGAGACCTGTTCCGTGCTTCAAAAAAAAAAACTTCAGAAAGTCAGTCTATGAGCAACTTTTCAGTCCCCTCGAGTCGGATTCCATAAAGGCATTCTCCATTGGCTTTGGGGTGTTCATGGGAATCATTCCTGTGTGGGGATTTCAACTGATAATCGCCATTGCTTTGGCCTTTGTCCTCCGCTTGAACAAGGTTTTGGTAATACTTGCTGCAAACATCAGCATACCGCCGATGATCCCCCTGATCTTATTTCTTAGCCACCTCACCGGGTCGATATGGATGGGAGACGACGCACAATACTTCCTGTTTAGCGAAGAAATAACATTTGAGCGTGTTAAAACAAGTTTTGTGCAATACGTTCTTGGCGCTGTAACGCTGGCCATAGTTGCAGGCACTTTTATCGGGTTAATAGCTTATATCGGCCTGAAAATATTCAGGAAACAGAAAGTGTGATCATGGCAACGCTCCTTATAAACCTTTATGATTTTTTTAACCGTCGGATAGCATTATTCTGGGTGGTATTCTGCAGCCTGGTACTGCTGTTGAGTTTTGGAGCATCGCGAATTGAGTTGGAAGAAGATATTACCAAGTTTTTTCCCGACGACGAGCGTGTCGAAAAACTTAATTATGTTTTTCAGAATTCAAAGTTTGTTGAACGGATTGTTGTAATGGTATCTGTCGCAGACAGCAGCACCTCACCTCTCCCAGACAGCCTGGTCAGCTTCGCTCAAATGCTTTCTGCGCGTATGGAGCGTGAGTTGAAACCGTTCATCTCTCGTATGGTAACACAGGTTGATGACGACGTAGTCCTGAAACTCTTTTCATCGGTCTACGATAATATGCCAGTGTTTCTGGATGATAGTGATTATATCCTGCTTGATTCAATAACTGAACCCGAAAATGCAGAAAGAATACTGGAGACGAACTATCGTCAACTGATTTCGCCTGCCGGTGTCGTTGTAAAACAAATAATTGCAAAAGATCCGCTGGGTTTTTCTTTTCTGGCCTTGCAAAAATTAAAACAACTTCAGTACGACGAAAATTTTGAATTGTACGATGGATATATTCTTACAAAAGATCGACGACACCTGATTTTTTTTCTGTCTCCTGTATATTCTCCCAATGATACTGGACACAATTCGAAATTTGTAGATGCGTTTAACGCATTGATAGAAGAGGTGTCTGCTGGTCATCCTCAGATAAAAACATCATATTTTGGTTCACCGGTAGTCGCCGTAGGAAATGCAAACCGGTTGCGAGCAGATTCCGTTCTCACGATCAGCCTGGTGGTTATTTTTCTCGCAGTTTTTCTTGTCGCTTTTTTTCGAAAGAAACGAGTTCCATTCCTGATTTTTATTCCCGTCGTCTTTGGTGGAATATTTTCCCTGAGCTGCATTTACCTGATCCAGGGTTCTATATCAATTCTTGCAATTGCCGCTGGGTCGGTCGTACTGGGAATCGCGGTAAATTATTCGCTGCACTTTTTATCACACCTTAAGCATACTCAGGATGTCAGGGTGGTTATAAAAGACCTCGTACAACCAATGACCATGGGAAGTGCCACGACGGTTGTGGCTTTTTTCTGTCTTCAATTTGCCAATGCCGCTGTCCTGAGAGACCTGGGCTTGTTCGCCGGATTCAGTCTCATAGGCGCTGCGTTATGTTCGCTGATCTTTTTGCCGCATTTTATTTCCGGGCAATTATTTCCAACCAAGAGCCATGCATCCTGGCTTGAACGAATTTCCTTCCTCTCCATCGAGGCCAATAAATATGTCGCATTGATCATTCTTCTTGCAACACCGTTTTTCCTCTACTTTGCTAACGACGTTACCTTTAATAGCGACATGAGTAAGCTTAATTTCATGGATCGCGATACAAGGGAATCGCAGCAAAGACTGGAGTCACTCACCCAATCCTCGCTGACATCGCTGTATGTCGTGTCAAGCGGTACGGATATCCAATCAGCGCTTCAAAAAAATGAGCTAGCAATGCCGCTGCTACAACAACTCGAGGAGGAAAAGACTATTAACAAATTTTCCTCGGTGTCTACTTTCATGATCTCTGACTCACTTCAAAAGGTACGTATCGACAAATGGAATGATTACTGGGCACCGAGAAGGGAGGCGATATTAAAAGTGATTCAAACAAAGGGCCGCGAACTAAAATTTTCTGATCGGGTAATTCAGAACTTCGAGCATTTGCTTTACAGACAATATACGCCGGGCGACACAGCGATGCTGAATCAAATTCGTGCAGCTTTCTTTGAGGATTATATCATCGAAAAAGATGGGGATGCCACCGTGATTTCAATGGTTAATGTCGACCCATCGGCAAGGCATATGGTTTATGAGGCTTTGAAAGACGTTCCTGTTCACTCCTTTGATCGGCAAATGTTGACCAATTTATTTGTTGAATACGTAAACGCTGACTTCAACTTCATAGTCACATTTACAGCTGTTTTCGTTTTTATTGCACTGCTGATCTTGTATGGCAGAATTGAGTTGACACTCATAACGTTTGTGCCTATGATGATAACGTGGATATGGATCCTTGGCATCATGGCGATCGTTGGAATTGAGTTTAATATCGTTAACATCATGGTTTCCACCTTTATCTTTGGTTTGGGAGACGATTATAGCATCTTCACAATGGATGGGCTCCTACAAGAATACAAGGCAGGTAAAAAGAATCTTGCATCGATTAGAACTTCGATATTTTTGTCAGCGGTTACAACCATTGCAGGGCTTGGAGTCCTGGTGCTGGCACAACATCCTGCATTGAGATCCATTGCAGCGATATCCATTATTGGAATAGGGTGCGTTTTCATCATGTCACAAACTATTGAACCGTTTTTGTTCAGGTGGTTGGTAACGCGCCGCACTGAAAAGGGCTTCACGCCAATGACTTTCCATGGGATTTTTCGAACGGGCTTTACCTACGCGCTATTTGGAGTGGGGGCTATCGTGCTCACCATGGTTGGAAGTATCTTCCGCTATGTTCCCTTTCTTAAAAGCAAAGTCAAATATTTATTTCATGTTTTGCTCAGCGGATTTGCCCGCCTGATTATTTACATCGAGCCATCGGTTAGAAAGCGAATTATAGGACGGGGTGTAGATACTTTTTCAAGACCAACGGTGATCATTGCCAATCACACCTCCTTTCTTGATATCCTTCTCACCATCATGCTCCATCCAAAATTGATTCTGGTAACTAACGAATGGGTTTGGAATTCGCCAATATTTGGAGGTGTTGTCCGCCTGGCAGACTACTACCCCATAACCGAGGGATCTGACGACGTGCTCAGGTTGAAAGAACGTTTTGAAGAGGGGTATTCTCTCGTTATTTTTCCCGAAGGAACACGTTCCGTGGATGGAACGATAGGTCGATTTCATAAAGGCGCATTTTTCATCGCGGAAAAATTTGGGCTCGCGATTCAACCGTTGCTCATTCATGGTGCTGCCGATGCAATTCCAAAAGGTAGTTTCTACTTGAATTCCGGCCAACTAACGTTGAAATTTCTTTCCCCGATTGAGGCTGAGGATATGAAATTCGGCAATAGCTACTCAGAGCGGTCAAAAGCGATCAGCAAACATTTCAAAGCAGCGTTTGGTCAGCTAAAAAAGGAAACGGAATCACCCCGATATTTCTATCACAAACTTGTTTCGAACTATATTTATAAAGGCCCCGTCCTGGAATGGTATATGCGCGTTAAGGTGCGGTTGGAAAAGTATTACTTACCGTTTCATGAACTCTTGCCCAAAAAAGGCGTCATACTCGACCTTGGTTGTGGCTATGGATTCCTATGTTATATGCTTCAGTTTCTTTCTGATGAGAGATTGATAACAGGGGTTGATTATGATGAGGAAAAAATTGAAGTTGCCTCCAACGGCTATTTAAAAACCTCGCGACTTAATTTTCATACAGCTGATGTGACTACTTTTCCTCTGCAGAAGTATGATGGAATCGTCATCAGCGATGTGTTGCATTATCTTTCCTACAACGCCCAGGAAAACTTATTGATCAGGGCGATTGATGCGCTTAACGAAGATGGGATACTATTGATAAGGGAAGGTAACGCTGATTTGAAAGAAAGGCATAAGGGAACAGAACTCACCGAGCTCTTCAGCGTGAAAATTCTGAAATTCAACAAATCTGTGACATCATTGAATTTTTTGTCTGGCGAAACCATTAGGAGGGTAGCCGATAGCAAGGGTATTTCAGTGCAAGTCAACGATGATGCAAAATATACCTCGAATGTTATTTTTGTACTTAGAAAAGTGGGTAAGAAAACAGCGCAGGTGTAAATAGCTGCAAACAACAAAATGGATGAAAAGCATGATGTGGTAATAGTAGGTAGCGGACTGGGTGGCCTGGCGTGCGGTACAATACTTGCCAAGGAAGGGTACAAGGTATGTATTCTTGAAAAGAACAAACAGATCGGAGGAAACCTTCAAACCTATGTCCGCGATAGAGTAATATTTGATTCAGGGGTCCACTATGTTGGCGGACTTGATAAAGGACAAAATCTCCATCAGTTATTCAAATATTTGGGTATTATGGACAAACTCAAACTCAAAAAAATGGATGAGGATGTCTTTGATGCAATTGTATTTGAAGGTGATCCCGTTGTATATAAGTATGCTCAGGGCTACGAGAATTTCATTCGCACGATGGTGCAATATTTTCCAGGTGAGGAGGAAGCGCTGAAGAAATATTGTGCAGCTATAAAAGAAGTATGTGGAAAATTTCCTTTATACAATCTGAGAAGTGGTGGCGGTTTGTTTGAAAAAATGACAGCGCTGGAGATGGATACGAAGACTTTCCTGGAATCGATCACATCCAATAAGAAACTTCAAAATGTGTTGGCGGGAAATAATTTGTTGTATGCGGGTGTAGCTTATAAAACTCCGTTTTATGTTCATGCACTGATCGTAAACAGCTATATCGAAAGCTCCTATCGCTTTATAAACGGCGGATCTCAGATCTCCAAGTATTTATCCCGCGAGATCCACTCAAGGGGAGGGAAAATTATCAAGCACGTCAAGGTGACCAGGCTTGTTGAGGCTGACGGTGAGCTGTTGTATGCAGAGTCCGAAAAAGGCAAGAGGTATTATGGAAAATATTTTATTTCAAATATTCATCCATCCCAAACGCTCGATATGCTGGAGAGCACGCTGATTAAAAAAGCATACCGGAACCGTATCAAAAGTTTAGAGAATTCTATCTCTACATTCTATGTAAATGCGGTAATGAAGAAGGATTGTTTCAGGCATCTGAATCATAACTATTATTATTTTGAGCAAAACGATCCATGGGGAGTGTTAAATTATACGAATGAAAATTGGCCTTTGGGTTTTGCACTTTTTTTTGCCACGTCGGCTGAGCACGAAGAATATACGGAAGGTGTTACCATCATGGCATACATGCGTTTCGAAGACGTGCAGAAGTGGGAACATACTTTTAATACTGTCTCTGATGAGTCCAGTCGCGGTGAAGACTACGAGGAATTTAAAAAACAGAAGGCAGAGATATTAATGAATATGGTCGAACGTCAGTTTCCCGGGTTTAGATCGTGCGTGAAATCATACACAACAGCTACACCACTTTCTGCCCGCGACTACATCGGAACCGAAGATGGATCTCTCTACGGACTTACCAAAGACTATCGAGATCCTTTGAAGTCATTCATTTCACCCAGGACCAAAATTCCCAACCTATTGCTCACGGGTCAGAATCTTAATCTCCACGGTGTTTTGGGCGTGACCGTGAGCGCTGTACTCACCGCCTCTCAACTTCTTGGAATGGACTATTTGCTGCATAAGATAAAAGATGCTCAGACGGATAATTAGATTTTTTGCATGGACCGTTGGCCTGCTCCTTTTGTGTATCATAGGCTTGATCGTCTATGTTCGGCTGGTAGCCACAATAGATGAGCCCGTACCGGAATCCCTCGGCTCCCTCAATACAGAGGTGGTCGAAGTTGATTCAGGTCTTTTTAAGTTGAACAATAACTGGTTTAAGGAAAGTGAGACTGGTTTATACGAACTGTATGTAGAGGGAGATGCCTTTGAACGCGGCGTGGCTAACGGCAGGCTTACACGCGACTTGGTCCATCGCCAGGAAGTTGTATTTACAGAACAAATCCGTCGGCTGGTTCCATCCGAGTTCTATCTGGAGGTGTTGAAACATTTTGTCGGTTGGTTTAATCGAAACTTGCAGAAAAATGTGATTGAGGAATATCAGTTGGAAATTCTGGGAGTTTCATATTCGGCTTCACATGAATTTGACTACATCGCCCCACCATATCAACGGATTCTGAATTATCATGCTGCCCACGATATTGGTCACGCATTGCAAAACATGTCTTTGGTTGGGTGCACAGCCTTCGCCACATGGGGCAGCGAATCTGAGGATTCCACGCTAATCATCGGACGCAATTTTGATTTTTATGTGGGCGATGATTTTGCCCGCGATAAGATCATTGCATTTTACAATCCCTCCAATGGACATAAGTTCATGATGGTCACCTTCGGAGGAATGACCGGCGTGATGTCGGGAATGAACGATCAGGGACTCACTGTGACTATCAATGCCGCCAAATCAGACGTACCATCTGCCTCTGCGACTCCGGTTACTTTGGTAACGCGCGAAATCCTTCAGTATGCCTCGACCATTTCGGAGGCATATGATATAGTTGCAAAACGTAAGATGTTTGTTTCAGAATCATTTCTAATTGGTTCGGCAATTGAAAATAAGGCGGCACTGATCGAAAAATCTCCGGAAGAAGTACAACTTGTGGAAGCAAACGGCAATGTGATTCTGAGCACAAATCATTTTCTGGGGGAAAAACTTGGTATGACCCAGTTGAATCAGCTGCACGTAAAGACCAGCGCATCAAGCTATCGATATCAACGACTGCGCGAACTTATGTCCCGCACGGATGTGAATTCAATTGAGAATACAGTTAAGATCCTTCGGGACCAGAAAGGGATTAACGACACGGATATCGGATGGGGAAACGAAAAGGCAGTAAATCAACTGGTGGCGCATCATGCGGTCATATTCGAACCTGAAAAAAGGCGGATGTGGATATCTACGTCGCCCTGGCAATTAGGTAAATTAATTTGCTATGACATGGATAAAGTTTTCTCATACGAAGCAAAAGAAAATGAAGAGATCTACGAAGCCGAACTAACAATTCCAGCCGATTCCTTTCTACTTACGCCAGCCTACCGGGACTATGTAAAGTTCAGTAAATACCGCTTTCCTTTCAATCCTCAAAGTGATCTTCACCCCGATAGTGTTGTGAAATGGAATCCAAATTCATATCATGCCTATATGCTGGCCGCGGATTATTATTTTGATCGAAAGGAGTGGGCTAAGGCTATCCCCTTATATGAGCGAGGTCTGACTAAAGAGGTCGCTACCTTGCAGGAGCGATATCATATGGAAAAAAATCTTGAGAAATGTAAAGAGCGAACCAAATGATTATCGGAGTTGGTATAGATATCATCGAAGTAGAACGGGTCATGGCGAAGGTTACCAAAGACAATGGATTTCGCGAGCTGGTATTCTCCAGAAATGAAATCGATTTTTGCGAGGCTAACTTGAAGTCTGAAAATTATGCCGGGCGATTCGCGGCAAAGGAAGCGTTTCTTAAAGCAACCGGTTGGGGGCTTTTGCTGGGAAGTAATCTGGCTGATATTGAGATAGAGACCGACGATCTTGGAAAACCATCTATCCGACTCAGTGGCGAATTCAAGGAAAAAGCAGAACAAAATAAATGGGGTAAGATACATGTGTCAATTTCTCACCTCAGGGACATTGCCTGTGCAGTTGTTATCATAGAAGCATGATTGAGATACCGAAAATAGAACGGCAATCCCGGGAGGCAATTCGGGAGTTTCAACGAAAGAAGTTGAGGGAAACGTTGCTGTACGTTTTCAATAATTCTCTCTACTACAAAAGAGTGTTTGAGGAATTGAATATTGTACCGGAAAAAATTCGTGATCTTGACGACCTGCGGATGTTACCGGTTACAACCAAGGACGACCTGCAACGACACAATTGGGACTTTCTTTGTGTCCCCAGATCCAGTATTGTTGAGTATACGAGTACATCTGGAACGCTTGGTAAACCGGTGGTTATCGCGTTGACTGAAAGTGACCTTCAACGACTGGCCTATAATGAATGCATATCGTTTGCCTGTGCTAACGGTAAGCCTGGTGATTTATACCAGCTCATGCTTACGCTCGACCGACAATTTATGGCTGGCATTGCTTATTATCAGGGTATCCGAAAATTGGGTGCAGGATTAATAAGAGTTGGCCCTGGCCTTCCGGTTTTACAATGGGAGACTATTGAGCGATTGAAGCCTACAGTCCTGGTCGCCGTTCCTTCCTTTGTTGTCAAATTGATTGAGTACGCACATCAGCAGAAAATAGATCTGAACAAGAGTTCAGTAAAAAAGGCTGTTCTGATCGGGGAAAGCTTGCGAGACGAACATTTGAATCTTAACGCGCTTGGCAAAGCCATTTCCTCTGTCTGGGATATTGAACTATACAGCACCTATGCCTCAACGGAAATGCAGACAGCCTTTACCGAATGCGTTCATGGCATTGGCGGGCATCATCATCCGGAGTTGATCATCATTGAGTTGCTTGATGAAAATAACAACGAAGTACAGATAGGTCAGCCAGGGGAGGTAACCATTACAACGCTTGGGGTAGAGGGAATGCCGCTGGTAAGATATAAGACCGGTGATATAGTAAGGGCGTATGATAAACCTTGCGAATGTGGAAGAAACACGCTACGTCTCGGTCCGGTCCTGGGAAGGCATAGGCAAATGATCAAACTCAAAGGCACGACGATCTACCCACCGGGAATTTTTGACATTGTAAATCAGTTCGACGACATCTCTGATTATGTTGTAGAAGCTTATACCAGCGCCCTGGGAGTCGACGAACTTAGAATACATATCTGCACTCGAAATAATAATGAGTCGGGAACAACCGAGAAGTTAGCAAACGCTTTCCAGTCCAGGCTCAGGGTTGTGCCAGCATTTTCATTCGTTACTCAGGCCGAAATCGAGAGTTTACAGCATCCGGGAAAAAGCAGAAAGGTCTCCAAATTCCTCGATAACAGAATTAAGAACTAACCAAGCAAAAAAAAGGATGACCAATTGGCCATCCCTCTAATCTACAGGTTAAATATTCTTAGCTAAGGTCTTTTTCAAGCTCGTCGATCTTTGACTGAGCGTCAGTCTTTCCAAGCGAAAGTGAAAGTTTGTACAGTTCAAGTGCTTCACGCTTGGTTTCTTTTTTCTTGCGAGGGGCAAATTTGGTGCGCTCTGCAGCGGTTTCCAAAGCTTGTGCCTGAGCAAAATAGAGGTCAGCCTGGCTAGCCTTTGATTGTGCGTTGATGTCTTCAACACGTGATTCAAGGTTAGCAACATCCTGTTCTCTCATTTTGATAGTTTCAAGATTCTGGTTGATGGCAGAATCACGTTGCGAAACTGTCATAGCCAGCGACTCATTTTCACCGCGCATTTTTTCGACTTCAGCCTGAAGAGCCGTAATCTGTTGTGTGCTCATTTCAAGGTCTGCCTTCAACCTCTTGATTGTTGTGGCATACGTACCCTTAGCAGACTTCACAGACTTTTCAAGGGATGCAATTTTCGCTTGTGTATCTTTGATGTGATTGTTGATGTCTTTCAAACGATTCTTGTAGTCGGCGTAGGAAGTACCTTCAACAACATCAGTTCTTAAAAGCTGACGATTTGCGTCGATAGAATCAATCAAAACTCCAATCTCTTGAAGTGTCTGTGCAGTTTGTTGACTCTCATGGAGTTCAGTCCGCAACGAATCGACTTGAGTTTGAAGTCTTTCTTTCTCTTTCGTATCACAACTTAAGAATGCGCCAGCGATGGCCAATCCAAATACTATTTTCCTGATCATAATTGTAAGTTTTAAGTTCTTGGTTAACACTTAGCAAAGGAAGGGCAAGAGTTGCGGAATACGAGATAACATCGACGAAGTGTCGAAAAACATCGAATCTACGCTATTGTTATTGTGCAATTTGCAAAAAGCCCAAAAAGAGACGTTCAGTCTGAGGAAAAAGTCAACAAATTGAGGTGTCTAAAACAAAAAAAGTCAGGCAGTTGCCTGACTTATATTCAAACGTGGCTGTATACTTTTACTTGATGGTTTTCTTAAGAAAGGCTCCCAGTTCCTTTCCCGCTTTTGCGTATGCTTCCTGTAGTCGCGCGCCAGTTTCGTAATCGAAACCCATGACGTCGCGGCCAAGGGCTTTCAGGATTGAAATCTTGGCGACCACTTTTGACGGGTCTTTTGAGTCCACTATCCAGGCTTCGCCATCAATGAATGCAGGTTTACTAGCAACCCCTACGTTGAATCCTGGTTCGGTCTTAACCGTTTTAAAAATCAGGGTATAGGGTGCATTCTCATCTACAGTGGAGATATCGGAATATTTCGAAAATAACTCGCGGAACTGAGGCTCAAAACGATCCTGGCGATCAGCTTTCCAGCTTTGCTCCCAAGTATCTCCACGGCCGGGTTCCTTTTCATTTAGCTCAGTTTTCTTTTTCGCGATGTAGTCTTCCTCTTTGGCAAATTTTCCAACAGACATTTCATACTCAAATTCTGTCTTCAACGAAGTTTGTCCTTTCAGGGGGCTTAGATCTCCCTCCATTAACTTAATTTTCTGGGCGTACCCAGCAATCCCCAAGCACACTAATACGGCGCTTAACACATGTTTCATAGTCTGATAAGTTTATTTTGATTTTAATGAATCCTGCCCTATGCTCACGGCGTGAATCCCGGATGTAAAGAAACCAAAATTCAAGATTTATTTTTTGTAAGATGCCCTAAATAATAATGCTTATTTACAAAAAATAGTACCTGGATGAAGGGCAAGCCAGATTTCGATCTTCATGTAGATAATCACTTTTCCAAGCGAGAATACTTTATAAATTTGTCGAATACTATTATTAATTCAAGATGTATAAGGTCGCGTGGTTGTCCCTGATTTTGCTTCCGTTTTTAACGTGTGCCCAAATCAAGAATATCAAATTGGATGATGTTGGATCTCTCCAACCTGCAATTGTCATCAATAAAAAAAATCCTTTAAACATCGTCGCGGCTACTGCACCTGATAATATCTATTACACTGTTGACGGAGGCAGCAACTGGCAGTCAATGAAGGTTAAGTCATCTTTCGGTGTAAACGGGAGTCCGGCTCTTGTCTCGGATGAAAAGGGCAACATCTTTTCGTTTCACCTCGCTGGTACTTTGGGTGAAGAATCTCAAAATAACATGATGTCGGAACAGATCCTTTGCCACATTTCAAAAGACGGGGGTAAAACATGGGAAGAGGGAGCGCCCTTCGCGCTTAATGGAAATAAAATCCAAAACAATCCTTCCGCCACCGTCGACGCAAAAGGCAATATCTGGGTAGCGTGGACTCAGTTCGACAAATATAAAAGCACAGAGAAAGAATGTCAGTCAAACGTTTTTCTCACCAGTTCGTCAAATGGTAAAAAGTGGAGCAAGCCTGTTCATATTTCACAGCTGCCAGGCGATTGCAGTGATGACGACAGTTCAGTTAAGGGTCCTGTACCGGCTATTGGTGCAGACGGAAAAGCGTTTGTGGCATGGGCAAACCAAAATAAGTTATTCCTTGATCGCTCGTTTAGTGGCGGCGATCTTTGGTTGTCTAACGACATCACTGTAGGGCAACAAACAGGTGGTTGGAAGATGTCAATTTCCGGCCACGAATCCGCAAATGGACGGCCGATTCTAATGATTGATCAAAGCAAGAGCATGTATCAGGGATGCCTTTATCTGGTCTGGGCTGACCAGCGCAATGGGGAGAATGACACGGACGTGTGGCTTATGCGATCCACAAATTTCGGCGATAATTGGTCCAGTCCAGCCAAGGTAACAGCGGATACGAGCAGGAGACATCAGTATATGCCTTCCATGGCAATCGATCAGGCGACAGGATACATTTATACGGTATTTTATGATCGCAGTGCCTATGATGACGGAAAGACCGACGTTTGCGTCGCATACTCAACCGATGGCGGTATTAATTTCAAAACGACACGAATAAGCGAAACCCCATTCACTGCCGAAGAAAAATTGGCCTTCACAGATTACATTGGTATTTCCGCGCACAAGGGGTTAATCGCTCCCATCTGGACACGAATCGATGATGGAAAGGCCAGTGTTTGGACAGCAATTATCAACCAAAGCGATCTGATGCAGGTACCCCAGGCATCGGGTAAGAGGAAGAAAAAATAGCGCCGCCAGAGTCAACCGAGCGTGTAATCAAGTTCATTTTTGCCGGCAATTATGCACTTTCACACCTTTCCTTTACTTTTGCCAATCAAATAAATCATCTAAAATGACTGTTGACGAAAAACTCACTTTTAAGGTTAAAGATCTGTCCCTCGCAGAATGGGGGCGCAAAGAAATAACACTGGCCGAAGCAGAAATGCCGGGCCTAATGGCCACACGCGAGGAGTATGGCAAACAAAAACCATTGAAGGGTGCCAGAATAGCTGGGTGTTTGCATATGACTATTCAGACTGCAGTTCTTATTGAAACTTTGGTTGAACTTGGTGCCGAGGTAAGTTGGTCCTCATGCAATATTTTCTCTACGCAGGATCATGCTGCAGCCGCGATCGCTGCCGCGGGCATTCCGGTATTTGCGTGGAAAGGCATGAACGAGAAAGAGTTTGATTGGTGTATTGAACAAACACTGCATGCCTTTAAAGGGGGCAAACCACTCAACATGATTTTGGATGATGGTGGTGATCTTACGAACATGGTATTGGACCGTTTTCCGGAACTGGTCGCAGGTATTAAAGGTATTTCGGAAGAAACCACTACAGGAGTACATCGCCTTATTGAGCGGATGAACAATGGAAAATTGCCCCTTCCGGCGATTAATATCAATGACTCGGTTACAAAATCGAAGTTTGATAACAAGTACGGTTGTAAGGAGTCATGCGTGGATGCAATCCGACGCGCGACAGACGTAATGATTGCGGGTAAGGTAGCCGTTGTAGCAGGATATGGTGACGTTGGAAAAGGTTCTGCAGCATCACTTCGTGGCGCCGGTGCGCGTGTAATTGTTACGGAGATCGATCCTATTTGCGCGCTTCAGGCTGCAATGGATGGTTATGCTGTCAAGAAAATGGATGACGCTGTAAAGGATGCAGATATTATCGTGACGGCTACTGGTAACTTTGGTATTGTCGCAGACAGACATTTCCTAAGCATGAAAGATAAAGCCATCGTCTGCAATATCGGACACTTCGATAATGAAATTGATGTAGCGTGGCTTAATAAGAACGGAGAGAAAGATACGATCAAACCACAGGTTGATATCTATACACTAAAGAACGGGCGACAAGTTATTCTTCTTGCAGAAGGTCGTTTGGTTAACCTGGGTTGCGCTATGGGCCATCCTTCATTTGTAATGTCTAATTCATTTACAAATCAGACATTGGCACAACTTGAACTTTGGACTAATGCAGGTAAATACGAGAATAAAGTATACATGCTGCCCAAACATCTGGATGAAAAAGTTGCTAGCCTTCACTTGAAAAAGATCGGTGTGGAATTGGACGTTCTAACTTCTGAGCAGGCAAAATACATAGGGGTTGAGCCTAAAGGTCCTTTCAAGCCAGATTACTACAGGTATTGATTTTTTGTCATTCATTAATGATAAAACCCTGGTTTTTGCCAGGGTTTTTTTGTTGCGCCTAAGCGGCAATTAATCTTACAACCCGATGGATGAATCGGACCATCTTGTTAACTTTATTCAAACTTGTGACATGAATTATACTGCTGTTTTGAGTCTGATCCTTATGACTTTGTTTTCGTCCGGTGCATCGTCTGGTTACCAGGGAGAGAACATCGAGTTCGTTTGTCTGAAAACACACAAGGCAACCAATACCTGTCATTTCAATTTCATTGTTGATGGTGCTAAATTCCGTCATGTCGACATGGGCTGCAAATTCAGCAAGAAGAAAGATGAGCTGATAAAGAAAGTAAAAGAGGGGAGTGCAGCTCTCGCGCGCGATTGGAAGATCGACTGCCCGGAGAAGAAGGAGTGATTGTTATCCGTCCCGATAGTTATCGGGTGCCGTTATCCGTTAATCGTGTAGTGTGCGCCAGCCATAATTAGCACTTTGAAATTCTTTCATGAGTAGGGTAGTGGACAAACTTTGAACTTTGAACTTTGAACCTTGAACTTTGAACCCTTGAACTAAGAACTAAATCCCCAGTTCCCTTTGAATCCCCTCCAACGATTTTCCTTTCGTTTCAGGCAACACTCTCCAGACGAAAATTCCGTGGATGAACATCATGACTGCAAAAAGAAGAAAGGAATAAAATCCGCCATTATCAGATGACTCGGCCAGCACTGGAAAGGTCCAGGAAATAATGGCCGCCATTATCCAATGCGTAAAGCTTCCCAACGTCTGTCCTTGTGATCGCACTCTGTTTGGAAAGATTTCTGACATGAACACCCAGATGACTGCCCCCTGGGAGAAAGCAAAGAATGCAATGAAGCCAACGAGATAAAACATGACAGCATAACCACCAAAATCCTGGGTGTAAAATGCCCTTGCAACCAGTCCGAGGAACAGTACCATTCCCGCAGATCCTATCAGCAACAATGTCTTCCTTCCGAACTTGTCGATTACGGATATAGCAAGTAACGTAAAGATCATATTCGTAGCACCAATGGATACAGCTTGCAGCAGAGCTGTATCCTTTGCCAGTCCGGTCATTTCAAAGATGCGTGGTGCATAATACATTATGGCATTGATACCTGACAGTTGGTTGAACATCGCCAACGCAACAACATAAATTATCGGCTTATTATATTTTCCATTGAACACGCTTTCTTTTCTCATGCCTTTTTCCATGTGCAGTGATTCCTGAATTGTCTTTATGGCGATTCCAGAATTTGCTTCACCCACGTCGTCGAAAATTCTTTTTGCTTCATCCGGATTGTTATTCTTCACAAGCCACCGGGGACTTTCAGGAACTTTAAAGACCATGATAAAGAAGAGCAATGACGGCAATGCCTGTACGCCGAGCATCCACCTCCAGGCTTCGTCGGCTACCCCAAACAACAGGAAATTGGAAACAAAGGCAATTAAAATTCCGCTTACTACATTGAACTGAAACAACGCCACGAGGCGCCCGCGGCTGTGCGCCGGCGCAATCTCTGATATGTACATGGGACCAACTACCGATGATGCTCCGACGCCAATACCACCAATGAAACGAAATAGCACGAAGATCTCCC
>CAMLER010000024.1 GCA_946478915.1 uncultured Chryseolinea sp. | reverse complement strand
CCCAGGGATTGGTATTTTGATCTAATATCTTTTGTAAATCATCTGCGATTTTTTCTCTTTCCTGAAGTAGGTCCGCTAGTTCATTTTTGCCGATCATATCGCGCAATGCCGTTTGCGCTATTTGAAAGATGGCGATTTGATATTCCTGCACTTCCAGTGCAGCCTTCTCGACATCCCAAACCGTCCAGTATACAACGGCATCGACATTAACAGGCACCGTATCTTTTGTCAGCGTTTGATCGGCTTTAAATTCTGTGACCCGAACGCGCTGGTCAATAAATTTGTCGATTTTATCCAAAATTGGAATGATCAAAAATATACCTGGTCCCTTCAACCCGACAAACTTACCCATGCGCAACACGACCGCTTTTTCCCATTGGTCGGCGATGTGTATAGACATGGTCGAGAAAATGGATACTATCACCAAACCAATAAATATTGGGACGGTCACGATCTTCAGATAAAACAACCAGAGCGTTATCCCGATCATCACAATAAATATTGTGATGGAAATCGGATTCCACCGCAGGGTATTTGTTTCTAGCGTGGTGCCAACTGTCTTCGTATCCATTTTATTTTTGTTTTTTTAGTTGGTTGATAATGTCATCTATCGAGAAACCATAACTGAAAGCAATCGATGAAAACTCATTGCATATTTCTTTCAGCTTGTTTTGTCGTTCCTTTGCAGGCAATTGAATTTTTACATCACTGCTTATGAATGTACCTGTACCCTGGTGGGTTTCCAGAACATTTTGAATTTCCAGTTCCTTATACGCCTTTGCTACAGTATTCAGGTTCACTCGCAATTCAACCGCTAATGATCTTACCGTGGGCAATTGCTCCCCTGTTTTCAGATTTCCTGTTGCAATCCCAAATTTGATCTGATCGATAATTTGTCTGTAAAACGGAGAACCTGTCTTTGGATCTAGTTTAAACTGGATCATTATACTATTTAACTATTGTCATATATATATAGTACAAGTATACAACTTTGATTTTTAAGATCAAAATTTTAATCAAAACTTTATATCGGAATGGGCCGTGGAACATCAAACCTCAAACTTCACCTATTTGATCCTCGAGCTACCTTAAACATTAATCCTACTTTGACAAGTTAGAAAAAAGGAATAGGGAATAGGGAATAAGGATGGCGTCGCATAGTGCATGCTTATTTCCTTACTACCTATCCCTCCGTTCAAAAAACGCAAAAGGACAAAGTAGGACTAAACATTAATTTCTAACCATTAAACTAAACTTTAAACTTATCTGCGTTTATTGATAACTTGTTTCCCATATGAAAATCGTAATCGCCATTCTGCTTTGCCTTGTTTACACCTCTCTGTTCGCACAGCCTGACTTCATTCTCTATAATGGAAAAGTTTTTACCTCCCAGAAAGATCGTCTTTGGGCTGATGCAGTGGCGATCAAGGGCAACCGTATTATAGCTGTCGGCACCAATGATATTACAAAGCAGAAAGGGCCGAATACAAAATTAATTGATGCTGGCGGGCGACTTATCATTCCAGGATTCAATGATGCCCATGCTCACATTGGCCCGGATTATCCTTCACAGTTTATCAATTTCGCTGAAAATCCAGCAAACCCAACCCCCTGGCCGATGGTTCGCGATAGCATTAGGAAAGTTGTAGGCGACCTCCAGCCAGGTACTATCATTTTTGGAAGCATAAATCCTGACCTATTTGATGACCGGCAAGCCAGAAGAACAGCGCTGGACCTCCTGGCTCCCGACAATCCCATTATACTAGAAGCCTGGACAGGCCATGGCAAAATATTAAATTCAGCGGCCATCAAATTACTGAAGTTAGATGAAGGACTTGAGGCCGCCGGGGGCCGAATCGAAAAAGACAATAACGGTCGGTCTACTGGGCATTTTGAAGAATATGCAGGCTTTCACTTTAGCGAAATACTTGCCTCAAAATTACCTGTTGAGCAATCGGCTAAGGAAATACACAGGTTTCACGAATACACTGCGTCCCTTGGGATTACATCTGTTCAAAACATGTGTACCTCCTTTAATCCCACCGCAGCAATGCAGGTGTATCGCGACCGGTCATTTCCATGCCGGACCAGGCTCATTGCGTTTCCTACCACCGATAGCCGTGGCCTTCGACTATCAGAATGGATATCCTTTTTCAGCTTCAAGAGCGATCATACAAATGCCTCTGGTGTAAAAATGATACTCGATGGAACTCCAATCGAACGGTTGGCGTGTATGCGCAAGCCCTACGCAGATAAGAATACTTTTGGCAGATTGAACTTCACCGCCGAGCAATTAAAATCGTTTATGAATTTTGCACTGCAAAACAACCAGCAAATTATAATTCACGCGGTCGGAGATAGTGCCATTGCAACTATTATAAACACAATGCGCGACTTGCATCCAGACAATTTCTGGAAAGATAAACGGGTGCGTCTGGAACACGCGGAAATGGCTGTAGTCGATAAGCAGGATCTAAAAGCACTGAGAGACCTTGGTATAATTGTAGTTCAGAATCCACTCCACCTTACACTTCCGGAGATCATGGGACAACGGTTGGATAAAAGTAGAACGCGTTACCTCCAGGCCATGCGATCTTTGATCGATAACGATATCCATTTTGCGTTAGGCAGCGATGGTCCAATAAATCCTTTCCTCAATCTTATGTTTGCCACGATTCATCCTGATAATCCCCCGGAAGCCTTGACGCTTGAGGAGGCTCTCATCGCATACACCGCAGGCAGCGCTTTTGCGGAATTTAAGGAAATGGAAAAAGGAACGCTCGCGCAGGGACAGCTGGCCGATATAGCGGTGCTATCTCAAAATATATTTGAAATCCCGCGTGAGCAGCTACCTGCCACGGAGAGTATTCTGACATTTCTTGATGGGAAAATCGTGCTCGACAAAAAATTACTTAAACAGAATGGAGGTGACCAAAAAACCTCAGTGCGGAATTGTATCGCACCCCATTGTAGCATTTCTTTCCCTTATCATTTGGTACCAAGGGTATTACGAAGCTTAAACTGCGGTTTGGAGTTCAAATTAAAGCCCAGGCCTGGCTCATTATCACTATAATCTGGCATTTAAATCGCAATAGAATACTCGCTAATGAAGCCTACGAATATGAAATATATCTTGACGATCGCGATAACTTTTTTTGTAACCTCACTCCTATTTGCACAACAAAAAACGAATGGTGAGGTTGCGTCAACGGGTACTCCCGCAAAAAAAGCTTCGATGAACTCCACAGTCCTATACCTGCTTGCACAAGGTGACCAAACCAGTGAAATCAGCAAGGAAGAATTCAGGAAGCTAAAAAAGAAGGACATTGAATACACCAGGATGATTAAAGACCCTGTGCTGCTAAGCATGTATGGCGATAAAGCGAAAAGCGGTGTAGTCCTCATTCATATGAAACAATCCGGAGACGACAAGAAGAAAAAGGCGCGAGCCGATTCAGCGTTGCGAAAGCCGAAACAAAAAACATAGGGGAATCTTATTAATGTGCGCAACGGCCCGTCCTATGATGCAAGATTTAACAACTATTTCCGACGATCGAGATCAGGAAGCTTTAGCTGGTCCAACGCACTGGATTCCTTCATAACTTTCTCAATTTCGTCGCTCTTCCTCGGTGCCATCGTGGAAAGCAATTCACAACCATCTTTTTTTACCAGAAAATCATCTTCGATCCGCACTGGAATATTCCACCACTTTTTCTCGGCAGGGCTACCGTTGCGAATATATATTCCCGGTTCAATAGTGATCACCATTCCTTCTTTAAGGACATCGGTGTCGCCCTTGTCATGCACATCAAGCCCGATGTGGTGGCAGCAGCCGTGCGGATAGTACCTGTTTCTTCCCGTTGCGGGATCAATAATATCTTCCTCTTTAAAGCTTTTGTAAAGGCCGAGCTCAACCAGCCCTTCGTTGATCACCTTTTGTGTCATTTTTGTCAAATCAGAAAAGTTTGTTCCTTCTTTGCAAATTTCCCAGGCTGCTGTCTGCGCCTTATACACCAGGTCATAAATAAGTTTCTGCTCTTTCGAAAATTTTCCGTTTACAGGTATGGTCCGGGTAATGTCAGCAGTATAACCGCGGTATTCCGCACCAACATCCATAAGGATCAATTCACCATCTTCAACAGATGGCTTTGCACTTTCCCGGTAATGCAGCACGCATCCATTATGCCCGGCGCCTACAATGCTGTGGTATCCCTGGTCCTCGGCCGTATAACTCTTGTGAATGAATTCGTGCAATCCATGAATTTGCATTTCGGACATGCCCGGCTTAATGGCACGCATGACTTCGAGTTGTCCTACTGTTGAGATGTCTATCGCCTTTCGCAACAGCGCAAGTTCCTCCGGTGATTTTATTCCGCGCAACTTCTTCATCATTCCATCCAATGAAACCAGGTCAATATTATTCTGGCGGGGCTCGATAGCAACTTTAAGATTATGTTGATCATAACCCACCTTCTGTTTAAACTGTTCAATCAAATCATACAGGTCCGCTTCCTCACTTGTGTTTCTTACATCGTTGAAAAAATCATAGAATAAAACTTTGTCAAACTTTGAAAAGTCGAGATTAAAGTTTTGAAATTCCGGACCCTCGAAAGCAACCTTAAACTTCAATTTCTCCTGCGCACCTTCTTTGCCCAGTCTGGCGCCATCGTATAATTCCTTGAGTGCATGGTGTTGTCTTACAAATATGACTTCGTTAGTCTGCGCATTCCCAATGGTCTGGGGCTCCTTAAAAATAAAAAGTACCGCATGTGGTTCACGATGTCCTGTCAAATAGTAAAAATTCGGATCCTGATGGTATTTGTAAAATCCATCGTTGGCTCTGTTGCGTTCTGCATTAGCAAAGAAAACAGCAACAGAATTGGGTGGCATCAGACGCCTTAGCTCGTCTCTCTTCGCTACATGAAAATCGGCGGTGAGGTAGTCCACCGGCCGTTCGCCTTGAGCAATACACACAGTGGCGCCAAATAAGATCAAACTAACTGTCATCAAAGTCAATATCTTTCCCATACTTGTTTTCTTTTGCAAAGACAAGTTAACCACTTAGATGGGAGCTGCCAAAGGGAAATGAATGAGGTTATATGGACGGCTGGGTGGAAGTCTACGATTCTGTCAGGTTAAGCTTTCACGCGATGTTCTTTTTATTCCGAAGGAATAAGGAATAAAGGGTGCGACGCAACGTTGGCTAGCCGCACCACACGTTGAACCGCACCGACCAAGCTGCTAGCTGACAACTTGCTTCTAACGTTGGCCAATATTCTCCGTACTCCCTTCCTTTGGCGAGTACGTCACGACTTCATTGCGTACAGGTGGCAATGTCTCAAGAAACTTATATAACGCTGTCAAATCAAAATCAGAAGTCGATTGATATGCGTCCCAGGGCATCGGGCTATGTTCCAATACGCGACCCGCGCGAAAGCGTTGAATAAAAATATCCCGCGTCCATTTTGATATCCTTCCAGTAGAATCATCCCGGGTGAGGTTGGCGGCTGTATAGGTTGCGTCCTCCAGATTCCAGGAATGCCCGCCGGCAAATGGCTCTCCAACAAATTCGCCCACAGAATTACGGTTGGTGTGACATCCATTACAATTCATAACATTATATGCGAGATACTTTCCGTATTCCGCGGTCGTGTCGGGTTTCAGCATCGACACAGTAGGCACAACTGGCTTTATTAAGAAGCGCATAAGGATTTTTCCAATGATGTTATATTCATGATCAGGTACGACATTGTATACCGGTGGCGTTGTGCGGAGGTAAGATATGATGGCAGAGATATCCTCGTCCGACATATTATTATAGGTCATGAAGCCAACTATTGCCCTATTGGTGTGACTGAGGTTATACCGAATTGCGCCAGCTAATTCTTCATCAGAGAACCGGCCGATACCCGTCTCCTTGTCAGATGTGATATTTGGTGGAAAAAATGTTGCAAAAGGGGTCACAAGCGGATTACCTCCCATCATCGCTTCCAGTTTCCCTTTCCGCTTAACCGAATCAGGGATGTGACAGGTATAGCAATGTGCAGGCCCCAAGGTCAGATACTTGCCTCGGGCTATGACGGTTGAATCGGTAGTGGACTTAATTCCCGAAAGTTGCCGGTCGAAGGTCTTCCTATAACTCCATTGGACATAGAGAAGAAAAACACAAATAGCACAAATAATGATTCCAAATACTTTTAATGCAGTTTTCATGTGGTTAGAATATTTTGGCCAATAGCCCATATCGAGTATGAATACGGAGAACAAAAAAGTGGGGCGTTCGTAAAAAGCGTTAGATTACGCCATTCTTAATGGCATTGCGCCAACACAGATTTACTTATCAGTATGTATAGTCAGATTTCCATTCTACGAAACCATGTTTATTTAGCTGTGGATTTCGGAGCAGACTTCCAGGAATTATGCAGACGCTTAAAGATCACTCCGGAATATCTAAACAACGGAGAAGGACATTCACAATGGCAGCCGGATGAAGACTTCTGGTTGCACGCCTTAGAAATGACCACAATACCAAACCTTGGTCTCCGAATGGGACAAAGGCCAAACAATTTAAATGCCTTTGGAATGTTGGGATTATTGGCAGGTACTTGCAAAAATGTCAGAGAAGCAATCGAAATGATCTGTAAATACAACGATACCCTTACCGGCGCTTTTAAGTTTTCTTTTGAAGTCAGCGGTAACGAGGGAGTGTTTGTATTCGATCCCCACCTGATATGGGAACAACGGGCTCTTGAAAGCGCCCGCCAAGCCGTCGATATGCTAATGTCAGGTTGGACAAAAACATTCCATGATGCAACGGGCAAAAAGATTTACCCTATCCGAACAGAGATGCGATATTCTCCAAGGTTTGAAGAACAGTACAATAATATATTAAACTCACCTATTGTATTCAACCAAAAACACAACAGCTTTATTTTCTCAAAAGAATATCTGAACACGCCACTCGTGGGGCACGATGAATCTCATTACGCTATCTTCAACGCGCTTCTTCAGCAGAAACAAAAGCAGCTTGAATCGAAACACAGTCTTGCCGAGCGGATCAAACAGATAGTTCTGTCGAAGTTTAAAGGTCAAATTACCCACATCGACATAGTTGCTTCGCACCTGTGTATGACTAGCCGTACGTTGCAGCGCAAGCTTACCTCCGAGAATACCAGTTACCGTAAAATTTGTAGTGATTTACGTAAGGAGCTTGCCACCGATCTAATGAGAACAGCAAAATCTAAGAGAACCGAAGTAGCGTCATTGCTGGGATATTCCAATGTGGATGCTTTTAACAAGGCGTTTAAGGGGGTTGAATGATGAGTCACTCTTTGTTCTGGTTGGCGTAAAACCAGGAATAGGGAATAGGAAATACGGCATGGTTTAAGGGTGCAGCGCTTCAGGAAAAAAAAATGCCGCAGGATCTCTGCGGCATTGGTAACGTTAATCTATGTGCTTACTTCTTGTTGAAATAAAGGGTGGCTTTAACAGTCGCATCAAAAACCATTCCCGTATCAGGATCTTCGAAAGAACCTTCCTTCTCGATGAAAAGCTTCAGGCGTGAACCACTCAATTCCTGGATGGTATAAGTACCTGACATATCGAACTCATCGTCTGTGGGAATAGTTAGGATAAGTTTGTTGCCATTTTGAACCCAGGTTCCTTCGATTTCGTCGCCGTCTTCAGTATAAACAGCGGTGCCATCTGACTGGAACTCTACCTCGCCAGTAAAAGAATCGTCCACTTCATTGATTGGTGTAGGAACTCCTTCGACCTTAATGTTTAATTCGGTTTTGTCTCCTCTCCAGGAGCCTGCTACGGTGCCGATACCGTTATCATCATCGTCATCGCAAGCAGTGAAAAAAGCGGCTGAAAATAAGATTGCTACTGAAAAAGTCACACGTGTAGCGGCATCCAACACCTTGTGTTGAATTCTGTTCGTAAGGATCATAAAGTTTGTATGGATTATTTTTAGTACCCCCAATAACGGCAGCGCATACAAATAGGTTACACTCGAAATTCTTTCCTCCAAAAAAAAATTATTATGGGTGCGATGGTTACTTTTGCTTAGAAAACTTTCCCCCGTTTAAACGGATGTACTCAAAATATTGGTTGATCATTAAGGACGATTCCAGAAGAACATTTGAAGTTTGTGGTCAGGCATCAAATGAAAATTCTTTCACAAATAAAACCTATGCAATGCAGCGAGCCGGGATGAACGTGAGCTGTACAACTCCGCCCGTCACCAATAAGACCGCCAGCAAAGACCTCATAAATATTACCGGATATAAGAAGGAAAAAGGATTATATGATCGATTGTGTGCGGAGCTTATGGAGCTTACGCGCAGGGATGTAGAAGAAAATTGAAACTAGAAATTGGAAATTTCGCTCGAGGATCATAAGTGTATACTTGGCTCGAGCGCCCATTCGTTATTCGATATTCCTTGTTCAATATTCGATATTCCTACGCTTCAACCTCTCCTCCCCCATCCTCTTAACCATCTCCTCCGCTCCTCTCCTCACAAACATGCTGTCAGCGCCACACGCAAAAAACCGGAAGCCCAACTGAAAGTACATTTCGTATTCTTTAACATCCTGGAGAAGCACACCCAACGCCTTACCATATTTTTTTGCAGCGGCGGAAATTTTCCGGATGGCGTCCTGGTATTGAGAATGATTAAGTTGTCCTAGGATTCCTAATGATAACGACAAGTCAGTAGGGCCAACAAATAGCACGTCTATGCCCTCCGTAGCTGCAATGGCTTCGATGTTTGTTACGGCCTTTACAGTTTCGATCTGAATCACACCCACTAGATTTTGATCGAGGTTATTAATGTACTCGTTTGCAAACTTCCCAAATCCGGTAGCTCGTGTCATCTTCGCCATTCCACGCGTACCTCTTGGAGGATAATACATCATATCAATCGCCGCGCGCGCCTCTTCGCCTGACTGAATTTGCGGAAACATTATGCCTGCAGCCCCCGCATCGAGGATTCGTTGTGCCTTTGGCCTGCTAAGTTGGTCGATCCTAACCAAAGGTGTCGACGAGGATGCAGATAAAGCCTGAAGTTGCTGGTAGGTGATTGCAATATCTCCCGCACCATGCTCGAGGTCCAACAACAACCAATCAAATCCCGCCTGTCCAATAATCTCCGCAGATATTGTTGATGCAAGGTTGATCCAGCAACCGTGAACAACTTCACCCGAACGTATCCTTTGTTTGAGGTTTTTCATTCTATTTAAATAACAGACTAATATACTAATACACCGTCGCAAAAAATATGTGTGCTAGTGCTGATCTAAAGAATCGTTCATTGGTGGGTTCATTTCCTGCTTTGGCGTGTTACCCAAGTTGAAAAACATATTTTTGCTATGGCGTACTAAAGTGATGTGCTTCCGGGGGAACTTTGGCCAGGTTCATGCTCAAAAAAGAGTCCATTATAGGACAGGGGTTGTATTGTCCACCCATGTTACGCTGTGGTCACCGGTTACTGCGATTGTTTTTCTTGGTGAATCCTGATGGAAGAAGGACCAGGGACCAGGGATAAAAGGGTACCTTGCAATCACACTTTCATCAACTGCAATGCCCAGTCCAGGGCCATCAGGTACGGTTAGAACTCCTTTTGAAATAGGAAGGGGTTCAGCCAGAATTTCATCGGACAAAGGGAAAGGATACATGCCCGATTTATTCGGCGAGCTATAACAGGGATACTCCAGCCATTCTACAACGGACTCACTACGGCAAATCCCAAGGTGGGCTGCTGCCAATACCTCTAACGTTGTACCCCAGCTATGAAAAGCAAACTTCATCGCGTGCTGCGATGCCATGTCGATTACTTTCAAGCCCATGTCAAATCCACCCTGACAACAGACATCCATTTGCAAAAAATCGGCTGCACCCAGTTGGGCAAGATCTTGGAATCCTTCAAGGTCCTGCTCGTGTTCACCGGTAGCGACTGGTACAACGCCTTGATCTTTCAGTCTCTTATATCCACGGTGGTCATGCGGAGGCAAAGGTTCCTCCAGCCAATATGGATTGTACTGTTGAAACGCATGCGCAAGATCCAGAATCTCCTTTTCCGAATAATTCTTATCACCCATTCGCCACCATGTATGGGCATCGACCATCAATTTGAATTCCGGTCCGGTCGCCTTTCTCATGAGCTCAACCGTTTTTAGATCTGCTTCGCTACCAAGTCCCGGACGCATCTTGTAAGCTGAAAATCCCATATCCTGAATTGCGGCAGCTTCCTCTGCATATTTTTCCGGCGGCATGTACATACCAGCGCTACCATACAATTTTATATTATCTCTAACACGTCCACCCATTAATTCTGAAATGCTACACTTCTCATACTTGCCAACCAGATCCAACAGTGCGACTTCGGTCGCATGATAAATCTTACGCATTTCCGTTGATCCTCTAAAAACAAATTCCTTCCATTTCAGTGGATCCTTTCCCACAAGAAATTCGAGTATTGATGAATTGATCTCTTCCTCTGCTCGGGGAAACGCAGGCCCGGGCGCATAGCCGATCAGACCATTGTCAGCAATAACCTTTATCAACATTGCATCCCTTTTCAGAATAGTGCGTACGCCGCCCCAAAATGGCAGCACAATCTCCTCCGACATCGGATATGACATGAGAAAGGCATGAACGCTTTTGATTTTCATACTATTGTTACCACCGGGGAAGTACTCTCTTCCAGTTAGGATCCACCTGCCTGCGCATCTCTGCTTCATCGTCTCTCCTTTTATACGGAACACGGGTATAACGTTCCTTTCCACGCGCTAGCTGATCATAATCAAGGTTAACACCCAACCCCGGCTTTTCAGGAATGGTAACACATCCATCAACGATCGGAATTCTTCCGCCCTCGGTCACTTCATCAGCTTCAGACTGCCATGGATAATGCGTATCGCATGCATAGGTGAGATGTGGGGTGGCTGCTGCAACGTGCGCCATAGCCATGAGTGAAATACCCAGGTGACTGTTCGAGTGCATGGATAAGCCGATGTTGAATGTCTCCGCGAGTTTCGCCAAATGCTGTACTTGTCTCATCCCTCCCCAATAATGATGGTCGCACAATATGATTTGGACTGCATCCTTTGCTACGGTTTCGGGCAAATCTTTAAAAGATGTAACAGCGACATTACTTGCCAGGGGCACTTCAACACCCAACTCCAGCAATTGACGTCGAACACTAGCCATACCGTTAATACCTGAGGTGGGATCTTCGAGATAACCGCCCCCCGACAACTCCCGGGCTAAGGCCTTGCCTACTCTAACGGATGTCTCGACGGTCCATGCAGCGTTGGGATCGATCCTCAACGGTACTCCACTCCCGAATTCCTTAAACATTAATTTGACCGTTTCAATCTCATCTTCAGGATCGAGGACGCCTGCTTTAAACTTTACGGACCCAAATCCGTACCGGTCGATCATCTGCTTTACCTGCCTTACCAATGACTCTGGTGACAATGCTTCCCCATATTCATCGTCCCTGACATCTTCACCAAGGCCGCCGCCTCCTGCGTGTTTATAAAAAGGGTATGCCGAAAAAGGTACTTTATCACGAACCCGTCCACCGATCAGATCACATACCGATACCCCTATACTTTTTCCAATAAGATCCAGACACGCTACTTCAATCGCCGCATAAGTACGCGTCGATTCATCAAGGGGGTTTTCTCCAGGCACAAGAAATGTTTGCGATGTATCAAGTCCATTGTTTTTAAATCTATCCATCGCAGGATTAATAACGCCCGTAAGCCGAAAGGCGTCTGCACCGATTACCTTCTCCCTTATCGCGCGCAATGCTGCTGCCGGAGATTCTCCGCCGTAAGTTTCATTTATACCGATGATACCATCTTCACTCTCAATTTCGATAATTGTTCTAAGGGCATAAGGTGCGTGTAAGCCATAAGAACTGCGCAAAGGCGGATCCGCAATAGCAATTGAATGAATTCGTAAGTCTTTAATTTTCATTTCAGGGAATTGGTATGGGTGTCATTAGAATTTACCACCCATAAATTATGAAATATGCATGAAGAAAGTAAGGGGCATTAGAATTCTCATTGCATTGGACACACGAAATATGCAACTACTGGTCGAGCGCTTCAACCTATGGTATACGGCTGTCAACAAATCAACGTAATACCTACCTCCGAAAAAATTGATTTATGTGTCGTTAAACCGGATAAATTGGTATTATCCCTTAACTTAGAAAATAAATACGTCGAATCCCTCTAGAGATGAAATCTGATCAAGATCATTCCACAAAACGGTTACTGTCCATCGACACACTCCGCGGTTTTGATATGCTGATGATATCGGGAGCTGGTTCATTTATTTACCTGTTGCATGGTAAAACAGGATGGGCGTGGGTTGATGCCCTTGCACTACAGTTTGAACACCCGCCATGGAATGGATTCACTTTCTATGATTTCATTTTTCCCTTGTTTCTCTTTATCGCTGGTTTGTCAATCCCCTTCTCAATTTCCAAAGGTCTTGATCAGGGCTTGACAAAATCGCAGCTGTACTGGAAGGCTTTCAAGCGAATGTTGATCTTAATTGCACTGGGAATTCTCGATAAGAATGCACCCACACCTTTTTTCGATTGGTCTGAAATCCGTTTTGTTGGCGTACTGCAGCGCATAGGCATCGCAGGATTTGTGGTCACGTATCTGTATCTCAATTTTAATGTACGAAGTCGAATATTCTGGTTCATAGGTTTGCTCGTTTCATATTATGCAGCAATGTTCCTGATACCAGTGCCTGGATACGGAGCTGGCAACCTTACAATTGAAGGAAACCTGCACGGATGGATCGATCGCAATTTTCTTCCGGGCAGGCTACTGCAAAAGATTTATGATGAGAACGGACTATTGACACAAATACCTGCGCTTTGTCTTACTATCCTCGGAACGCTGGCTGGCGATAATGTAAGGAACCAGGGGTTTTCTGATAAAGTGAAGCTTCGAAATCTAACGATCGCCGGGTTAATCTGCGTTCCAATTGGTCTCCTGTGGGGATTACATTTTCCAATTAATAAACACTTATGGAGCAGCTCCTTCATCATGTTGACGGGTGGAATGGCACTTCTTTCTTTTGCTTTGTTTTATTGGCTCATTGATGTGTTGAAGTATCGGAAATGGACATTTTTCTTTATCGTCATAGGCATGAACAGTCTCACCATTTACATGACATACAGGTTTATCAATTTCAATTACACTTCAAAATTGCTTTTTGAGGGACTCTATCGCGACACGCCGGAGCAATGGCATTCCGTTTTCGAAAGTATCGGAGCTTTGATCATTGTTTGGCTGTTTCTATACTTTTTGTACAAGCGTAAAATTTTTGTCAAGATTTGATAGGGCTCATAGCAAAACGCATAACGCTAGGGCATCACTGACATAAAAAGGAATAGGGAATAAGGAATAAGTACAGATGCAACCCGTAAAGTACCTCACGTCAGCTGTCTGCTGAAAGTTTCAGGTCATCGGAAATAACTTCGCCATCACCATCGTTGCCAGAAGTCCGACAACACCCATCAGCGTAAGGAGGTATGAGAAATTTCGAAACGTTTCTCTTTCGGTGAAACCACTCATCTTACAGATAATCCAAAAACCACTGTCGTTCATCCATGGAAATAGTTTGGAGCCACAACCAATTACGATCGCAAGATACACAGGGTGAAACCCCAGTGCACCTTCTGTGTTGAATACGGTAAGCATTCCTACAGCAGTGATCATTGCAACGGTTGCCGAGCCTTGCGCTGTCCGGATAATGGCGGTGACAAAAAATGCTAATGGTAATATTCCATATTGGTAACCTGGAGAATGCTCTGCGATCCAGATTCCGATCGATGTCTGTTGAAGAATATGCCCAAAAGCGCCGCCAGTTGCAGTGATCAGGATAATGCTGCCCGCACTTAAAATAGATTCCTCGACAGGTTTCTTCAAATCTTTCAATTTAAACTGATACTGTCTGGCTAGCAGAAAAAGTACAATAAGCATAGCCAAAAACAGGGCGATGTTGGGATCACCGACGAATAAAAAAAATGATCTGATCCTATCAGGAACAGGCAGTGACATTGCGTTCATTATCGTATCACCTCCAATGAGAACCACCGGAAGTACGATTGGCAGATTGGACATAAAGAAAGATGGAAGCTGACTTGTGTCCTTTTCCAACCAACCTTTGAGAGACTCTACCGTTGTATCATTGGTTGTGCGAACGGCGATATTTTGCTTTTTATTAAGCCAGTACGCGTAGGCTAGGCCGGACGTTGAGCAAATGATGCCGATTATTAGTCCGACAATAATCATCAAGCCGATACTTACTCCGAAGGCGCCTGCAGCAAACAGCGGTCCCGGTGTCGGGGGCACCAGCGAATGGGCAATTGTTCCACCGGCAACGATGGCCATAACAAACAGCGCATATGACTTTTGTAATCTGACTCCCATTGCACGCGCTAACGGAATCATAAGGTAAAACACAGTATCAAAAAAAATGGGAATGCCTAAGGCGAAACTGCTTAACATGAAAGCCCATGGCGCTTTCTTTCGACCAAATACCGACAGCATCGATCGAACAATACGTTCCGCTGCGCCACTTTCAAGAAGTCCTTTTCCGATAACCGATGCGAGCATTATCAGCAACCCGATCTTCTCACACGTCTTTCCAAAACCGATAGCTACCCGTTCACCAAGAGATCGCTCAATGAATACTGCGACTTCTTTTTCAGAAAGACCTGTGTTGATCGCGTATCGCTCCAATAGATCCGACGGCGTCAAAACTCCAACGACAATCGCACCCAGCAACAGCGCAATAACCGGGTGAAGTTTCAACCACAATATTCCTCCCAAGACGATAGCAAGGCCGACAAGAAGGAGAACGAGTGGGTTCATGACAGATATTGCGGTGATATTGAAGGTATTCTAATTTATTGAAATAAATCCAGAAGCTGCCTCCTGTAGGATCATGGTCATAGCATCCGCTACTAATCATTAAACGAAACTCCCGGCTAACCAACAGTTTTAAGCGCTATTGATCGGGTCATCGGATTAAGGAATGCAATAAGTCGTGTATAATCGGTCTGTCATGGCGCACCTGAAATAAATTTGCGCTTGATAGAAACGAGAAACAATCAGATCTCCTTTATCAGTAAAATCGATTTTAAAATCAATGTCTAACCTCTTAAAACGTTGAATATATGACTAAGAGAACTATATCTGCACTTGTACTTTTCTTAGGGGTGATTTGCTCGTCTTTCACACCTGAAAAATATGGCGTGTATGTACAGCTACTTCCTGGCAACAATAAAAAAATTGTGATCCAGATACTGCCCGACAAAACATATTCAAACGTTGTGGCATATGTAAATTTCTATTCCGCTGACAACAAGCGCGTGGCTCAAAAAGCGTTCGACCTATCAGACGAAAAAGAAAAGTATATTCGAAAAGATAAATGCACGTCACGCGTTTTCAAATTCTCATTCGACAAGCCTGTTGCACGCGTTACGATCGATCACATTAACGAAAGTGATTCAGCAGATGACACTGATGGGGTTAAGGGTAGGAAATTGAATTTGCCTGTAAGCAGCAATCCGTTGAGCCCGATTGAAAAATAACTTTAGATTATTCGACTGAATTTCCAATTTTTGGCCCTAAACCGCAAAGTTTCCCAAAGCTGGACAAAAAATTTTTGTTTTATGCTCCTGGAGACAGTCAACTCCCTAGTCCCGTAGCGCGGATCCTGAATTTTTTTTTCAACGCCAGGCCTACTGTGTATTCCGCATTTTCAATATCAATTAACAGGTTTTTTGAATTTCTGGTCAAGATGTTTTTACGAGCTGGAAAATAATTTTTGGCTGGGCGCATTTAACGACTTCAATTTTTATTTTACATTAGCTCTTCACACCTAACCCCTGGCGTGATGAAAAGTCTAATAGTTGCTGCTTTCCTCCTTGGCTCTTGCGCATTTGCATTCGGTCAGGAAACAAATTCTCAAGTTGATGTAACACCGGTTCAGACATCTGTTGCCGAGCATTCACAACCACCTCCTGAACCTCTCTATGTAATTTCAGAGGGCGGTATTTCAAGAGAAGCTTCTCAAGAAGACCTTGAAAAATTAAATATTACTCAAATAGCTTCCGTTGAATTTTTAATCGACGCCGAATTGCTTCTCGCATACGGCGACAAAGGCAAGAACGGAGTGATGATTATTTCCCTGAAGGAGCTTTAATAGTTATCCGTTATTAGTTATTCGTTAATAGTTCGCTCGATCCCCATGCGAAGCGCTCGGCTCGGGCAACACTTCGGTGTTCGGTAATCGATATTCGATGTTCTGAACCAATCCTACAATTAATTGAATCAAATTTTCTATTTGAAAAGAAAGCGATACATTTAATTGTACCCTCTGCACCCCATGCCGATTTTCATGGACCTCCATATAGCCCCGGGCGTAACCGCAAAGGATGTCGCTGATGCTCACCTGCTGGATGTAGCCATACAACATGATTACCGCTGCAAGGCGATGACTTATTGGGTAGATGAGGATAAGGGCACAGTGTTTTGCCTTATTGAGGCCCCCGACAAAGAATCTGTTGTATTACTCCATGAAAAATCCCACGGAATGATACCTCACGAGGTCATCATGGTAAACACTGATCTGGTTCAGGGTTTTTTGGGAAGGATCAAAGACCCTGAGAGTGCAATTGCCCGTGCAGATACACAAACAAAAGTTTTTAGCGAACCTGCATTTCGTGTAATTCTCCTAACTCAAACTAAAGATGCTCGTCTATTACAACACGAACTGGGCAAAG
>CAMLER010000023.1 GCA_946478915.1 uncultured Chryseolinea sp. | reverse complement strand
AGGGGTATTTCTAACGGGGTGTACAAAAGTTAATTGTCTGGCATGCAAATAAATGCTTCCATCTTCGTTTGGCTTGTCGTCTCCATATTTCGTATCACCTTTAATAACACAGCCCATGTTTGAAAGTTGTACGCGAATTTGATGAGGTCTTCCAGTGATCGGCTTGACCTCAAGCAGATATACCGCGTTGGCCTGCGCGAGAACTTTATAATGAAGCGTGGCATGCTGAGAACCTGGCTTTTCAACCTTAAATGCGGTCGTTCGGTTCTTCGCAGTGTCTTTTAAAAGCCAATGGTTCAATGTTCCTTCTGCAGCCGGCGGCTTTTTGGAAACCAAGGCCCAGTAAATTTTCTCGGTTTCCTTATTGCGAAACAGAGCGTTCATTCGCTCCAACGCCTTCGATGTACGCGCAAGAACCACTACACCGCTTACCGGCCGGTCAAGGCGATGAACCAGTCCAAGAAACACCGCCCCAGGCTTTTGATATTTATCTTTTATGTATTCCTTCCCGAAATCTACAAGCGACTTGTCCCCCGTTGCGTCAGATTGACTTAAAACACCAGCCGATTTATTCACGATGAGTAAATGATTATCCTCGAAAAGGACTGAAAAGGGAGGCATCGCAATAAGATTTGTCGCCGACATTGAACTGTTTTGTCTCGAAACTACATAAAGTTAGATAGTGGCTGAAAACCGTTTTTCGCGGTAGGAACTAAAGGATGCTTCAATTTTGGGAATTGGAATGGCAAATGAAGTCCAATTCGAGACTTTTTAACCTGAATAACTTCCTCATGTGGACTTCGACCTAAAAAATAATCTGAAAAAAAGCCCGTATTTAGCGTCCTTTCCAAGTTTTATTTCGTTTTCACGCATTGCATAGAAACTCTCCCGGATACTGGAGTAGTTCTTGCAATTGATGGGATAAAAACCCCTATATGAAATCAAAGAAAGGAATCTTCGAATTACCGGAAAGAAAAACGTTTAATACTGCTGAGGAAGAAGCAAAGTACTGGCGCGAAAAATACCAGGTGTCAACGAGACATTTGATGGTCGCCGTTAAAGAGTGGGGAAAACTGAGTCAACAGGTAGAAGAATACCGCAGGAAGGTTGCATAACATACGGTACCGCCTCTTCATAATTATTATTGGGAATATTCCGGTTCAACTCTCCCATCTGCCTTTCAACATAACCAAGTGAGGTTTAATAAACTTTTTTTGTAGAAGGAGCCGGCGTGCGCTACCTTCATTTGCATGAATGCATTCTTCAAGCGCAGAAGATTTCTACAATCCATAATTTCTCTACCCTTATTGGCAGCGCCAGGCGCTTCTGCCAAGGATATTCATCAAGATAGAAATATCAACACTGGCGAGAGCAGACTTAAGATGAGCCTTAATGCCTTTTCGTTCAACGATCCGCTCATGGACAAAACCATGACCCTTGATAATCTGCTGGAAACTTGCTCTGAAATCGGTTTTGATGGCGTCGATATCACTGCCTATTATTTCCCCGGTTATCCATCCGTTCCTGACGACAAATACCTTTATCATATAAAGCAAAAGGCATTTCGCCTTGGCCTGGACATCACCGGCACGGGTGTGCGCAACGATTTTACAGAGCCGGATGTTAAAAAACGAAGCGATCATGTAACCCTTGTAAAAAACTGGGTTGAAGCTGCCTCGAAGCTTGGCGCTCCGGTTTTGAGAATTTTTGCAGGCACACAAAACCCGAAAGGTCATACGCGTCCTCAAATTTTGGAGTGGATGTTACGTGATATCAGGGAATGTGTCGACCATGGACAAAAGAATGGCGTGATCGTAGCCATACAAAACCACAACGATTTTATTCAGACTGCCGAACAGGCAAATGAAATTATCGAAAAGATTGACTCGGAATGGTTTGGGCTCATACTGGACACCGGCAGCTACCGGGTTCACAACCCGTATGATGAAATCGAAAAATCCGCCAAATATGCTGTTAACTGGCAAATTAAAGAGCACGTGTTTGTTGGTGGGGCTGAAGTACCTGCCGATATTTCAAGATTAATAAAAATCATCAATGCTGCGGGTTATAAAGGTTATATTCCCATAGAGACATTAGGACCTGGCAATCCGAAACAAAAAGTAACAAACCTTTTTAATCAGGTTAAACGAGCAATAGGGTGATCGTTGTGATCACGTGTTGCAATAGAAATACACATTATTCTATCTCGAAGGTAGTTGTAGTAAATAAATTACCATTGCCCGTTATTACCTTCAAAGTGACTTGTCCAGAAGGCAAGCCGGGCGGCACCTTACAAGTGATGGATGTCAGTGTGGTGTTTACAATTGTTCCTTCTTCGCTGTTGAAAAAAACTCGCCTCTTTGTGCTACCCAAATATTTTCCCTCGATCACAACCGTTGACTCAACAGGTGCCGACGATGGTGTAACCGAGTTGATTATTGGAGCCAGAAGTTGAAAATTAGTTGGTACTGTCGATGTGTGACCAGTGGCGGCCTCGATAATGGAAATGGAGGTAAGTTCGTTCTGTATATCGTATGGCACCTTAACCCGAATGACATCGCTGGAAGCATCTATAAAAATGGCCGTCGACGCATCAAACTTGACGACATTCTTAGTAGAACTTACTGAGAAGTTCTGCCCCGTAACAGTTATCGTATCTCCCCATGACGCCACTTTGGGATTAAAGTCCACCAAGACCGGTGGCTTGCTACCCATGCTTATAAATTGGACGACGTTTCCGTAGATTATGTTATTATCAGAGACCGCGTAACCTCGCACGTAATATTTCTTGCCTTTTGATAGACCACGCTCACATAACGCTTCAAAGGGTCCAAGTTGGGTGACTGGTCCTAAAGAAATTCTATCCGCATTTTCAAAGAGCGGTGATGTTTGATCATGCCAAAGAAAACCGTGATCACTAACGGATACCGGTGAGGAAGGGACGATAGCGTGAAAGGTAGCTCCTGTTCCATTTATGTCTGTCACCTCAGTAGTTTTTACACGCGCGAATTCGCGCGAGGTCACTTCCTCCTCAGTGCATGACGCGAACAACATGATGATACTTGCGACAACGATCTTTTTCATTTTTCTAAAACCTTATGCCCAGTAAGAGATTGAAATTGTTAAGTTTTGAAAAGCTTTGTATAGGCGTACCGATAAATCCTTCCCCTCTTTCATACCTCAGCTCAGCAAATAATTTTAATTTCCTATGTATCAGGTGATCATAGCCTAGGGCTATCCAAACGGTTTTTGGATTTTTCACATCATATCCACCCCATTTTTCGTCACCATACACAGCACCATCCGGTGCTTCTACTTCCTCCCAGGTCTTAATTTCTATGCTATTAATGGCTGTGAATGACATACCCATTTTTATATAGGGGCTATTTAACTTTCGGAAGTTGTATTTAAATCCCACAGGAATCTTCAAATAAGAAACGTCAAGAAAAATATCCTGGTGACGGATGTTCCCCGCGAACGGAATTTTCTCATAGGCTTGATAGAAAGACGAGTGGTACCAAACGTCGGCGGAAAAGAAAAGACGGTCAAAAATTCTTGGAGAGGATAACTCCATGCCGGCACCCGCAAGAAGAGAATAGCTAGTCGAAAACGTCACATCTGTACTAGGGTTCATTGACATATTCGACCGGGAATATCCACCAAAGAATAAAAAATTCAGTTTGCCAAGAGGCTTTAGATTGGACAGCGAGGCCCTTTCACCCTTGCACCTATTATAGCTGTGAACCAGGTTTGTTAAATCTCCTTCGGTGTATGACATTTCATCGGCTGATAATTGGCAATCCCTAAGGAGGACATTCATGACACCGACATATCTTTTATCTTTCTTGCTCCAGTTACCATCGCTGTTCTTGACTTCTTTATTTACAGGAACAGGCAACGAAATGAGACTGTCTTTAATCAAAATAAAAAAGCTCTTTCGAATCTTGAGAAGGCTCATGCTTCCACTAACCAGCTGATTGGCAAATATCTTTTGTGATAAATCCAACTCCTGCGGGGCGGTGACGGACCGGAATTTTTTGTCACCATGAAAGCCGAACGCTTTTAGTTGCTCCGGCTTATATTTTAAAGTTTCACCCTTTCTTGTTTGCCGAAATAAGCATTCCAACAAATTTTTCCCATCGGAGCGGTACGCAATAAATCCGTTGATGGAATCAAGATCATTGTTGATAACGTATCCTGGACGATAATCCTGCGCGCGCAGGCTCAAGGCTACGAAAAGTAAAAAAAATGTAAGGGTGGACGATGTAATGGTGATTCGCATACAAATGTTTCTAACGGTGCTCCTAGCGTATTCAATTCACGAACCGGGATTTAATAACCTCCAACTACCAGCCCCCCTGAAATCATGCCGGTCCAGATCTCAGAACTTAGTCATTTTTATAGAAAAACAAGGATATATCCGGCCATGGGGCAAAAGGTGATTGGCCAGCGATGGAAATTTTGTTTTCAAAACACATATTGTTTGATACCTTGAGTAAAACACTTCTATCAAATCAAACCATGAACCGGCGTACTTCGATAAAAAATCTGCTTGTTGCCACAGGTGGGTTAATTGCACTGCCCGCTTGGGCGGAAAACTGGAGCGCATCAGGCCTTGCTCACTTGCCTTCCTCGCTTTCACCAACCAATCTGGAGATACTGGCGTACGTTGCCGATACGATAATTCCCGTCGGAAATTCAATCGGCGCTCTATCAGTTGGTGTAGATAAGTTTTTGGATAAGCTTATCGCCAATTGTTATGAAAAGGAGATTCAGGACAACGTTGCAAGGCAACTGGAAGGTTTGGATTTGAAGGCAAAAAAAGTTAACGGTGTTTCATTCAAGGAATGCAGCCAGATGCAAAGAGAGGCATTGCTGATAGGTTTATCCACTTCAGAAAACAAGGAAGAAAAAGACTTCTTTGACTTGATGAAATCACAAACAATTCGCGGCTTTAATACTTCCAGAGAGGTAATGCTGCAGTACCTGAATTATAAAATCGTTCCAGGTCATTTCTATGGTTGTGTTGATGTTAATGCGTAAAAATTATGGCAAATCTCTTAATAGACTCAAAGAAAAAAAGAACATACGACGCGATTGTAATCGGTTCGGGAGCAAGCGGTGGCTGGGCAGCGAAAGAACTTTGTGACAAAGGCCTGAAAACACTGGTACTTGAACGTGGACGCGATGTACAACATATCAAAGACTATCCAACCGCCAGCAAAGCTCCATGGCAATTTGAATATAGAGGTACCGTTCCTTTGGAAAAAAGGAAAGGTCACGAATTTGCACGTTTTCTGCGGGAGGAGACCCTGCATTGGGCTATCAAAGACGACGAGCAACCGTTCATTGAGGAAAAACCGTTCCGCTGGTTTCGCGGCTATCATGTAGGAGGAAAATCATTGCTCTGGGCCAGACAAACACAACGTTGGAGTGATTATGATTTTGAAGGTCCGTTGCGCGATGGTTTTGCAGTAGACTGGCCTATCCGTTATAAAGATCTGGAGCCATGGTATGCTCATGTTGAAAAATTTGCCGGAATAGCAGGCAACAGGGATGGGCTTCCAGAATTACCAGACAGTGAATGCATGCCCGCATTTGAGATCAGTTGTATCGAACAATATTTCCGCGAGAGCATTCAAAAGAATTATGTAGATCGGCACGTTATTCAGGCGCGTTGTGCCCATATAACCGACCCTCAGCAAATTCACAAAGAACAGGGAAGGCAGAAGTGTCAGCATCAGGCACAGTGCAACCGTGGATGTGTGTACGGCGCTTACTTCAGCAGTAATTCATCTACTTTACCGTGGGCAATGAAGACAAAAAAGTTAACCATCCGGCCACATGCGGTAGTGCATTCGATCATTTACGACGATAGAAAAAATCGCGCGACCGGCGTTAGAATTGTCGATGGAAATACGAAAGAGATGATAGAATTTTACGCCGACATTATTTTTGTAAATGCGTCTGCCCTGAATACCAATGCAATTTTGCTCAATTCGAAGTCGAACAGATTTCCAAACGGTCTGGGTAACGACACTGGCTTGTTGGGAAAATTTATTGCGTGGCATAATTACCGGGGAAAGGCAAATGCAGAGTACGACGGATTCAAGGATAAGAAGACTGATGGCCGGAGTCCTACACACAGTTACATCCCGCGTTTTCGAAATGTGAAAGGTCAGGAAATGGATTTCTTGCGCGGATACGCAATCGGAATCGGAGGTGGCAGGGGTTATAAAACGGATACGTCGGTCATCGGGGACCAATTGAGAGAAAATATTCTACATCCACCATTAGGCAATTGGGGCATTAGCAGCTGGATGATGGGGGAAACTGTTCCCTTAGAAAAAAACCATGTCCGACTGCACGGCGATCTGAAGGATAAATATGGAATTCCCCAATTAATAATTTCTTGTGAATGGAGTGACAATGACGACAAAATGGTTGCTGATTATGTTGAACAGTCAAAACAAATGTTTGAGAAGGCCGGCTTTGTAAACATTACTGCTGTTGATACTAAATCGCCTCCCGGGGCGGATATACATGAGATGGGCGGCGTGAGAATGGGCCGCGATGAAAAGACATCTTTACTCAATGGTTGGAACCAACTCCACCACTGCAAGAATGTTTTTGTAACGGATGGGGCCTGCATGACCTCAACAGCTACGCAAAATCCAACGTTGACCTTTATGGCGATAACGGCCCGAGCCGCAAATTATGCAGTTGAAGAACTTAAGAAGCGAAATATCTAAAGACTAAATCAGACATGAGAAAACACATTAAAATTTATACCGCCCTCGCAGCAATCATTTTTATAGGGATATCGTCACCAATTACCGTAAAAGCTCAAAAAAGCAAAAAACCACTGTATACTGCGGCTCTTGGAATTGCACCATATACCTATCGAAGGAGTTTTCCAAACGGCGTAGCTGAAACGTTGGACACAATTAAAAATCTAGGCTTTACAGAAATCGAAGGTGGCGGCGGCCGGGGTATGAGTCCGGAAGAATATCGAAAACTTTGCGATGAAAGGGGACTCAGTATCCCATCAATGGGTACAGGTTACGAAGCGCTGGTGAAAGATCCTCAAGCCGTTGCTGATCATGCAAAAATTCTAGGAGCAAAGTATGTAATGGTGGCGTGGATTCCGCACAAGACAGGTAGCTTCAACTTTGAGAACGCTAAAAAAGCTGTTGAAGATTTTAATGCGGCAGGAAAAATATTGAAGGAGAATGGGATCACACTCTGCTATCATGCACATGGCTACGAGTTCTGGCCGCATGAAAAAGGAACGTTGCTGGATTACATCATCACCAATACAAACCCGGATTATGTGTCGTTCGAAATGGACGTAATGTGGATACACTTCGGCGGCGGCGATCCAATCAAGCTTTTGAAAAAATACGGCGATCGTTGGAAGCTGATGCATTTGAAGGATTTGAAAAAGGGCACAAAGAAAGATCTGACAGGTCTCACTTCTCCGGAAAATGACGTTCCTCTCGGTACGGGGGAACTTGATATCCCGGGTATTCTAAAAGCAGCAAAAAAAGTGGGCATCAAGCATTATTTTATCGAGGACGAAAGCAGCAATATCAGGGTGTCGGTACCTCAAAGTATAGCTTATTTGAAGGGACTGACTGAGTAAATAAGGCTTAACACTGTAAGCGAAAAGCGAAGCGCTTGGGTGTAGGACTTCTAAGGATGATGGAATCGCTTTGGCCGAACACTTAATGATTCCATTTAGTTTGAGCGCTGAACCTAAAAGCTTAATGCTCTCGTAGGGCTTCCACGGGGTTACGGCTGGGAAATGCTGGTACCTTACACGGACTGAATTCTATTGTTATTCAGCACAAGGTAAATTTCAACCGGCGATCTACTTTTCCGAACTTTAAAGGGACAGTTTCCGCTGCCCAATGAAAGCGAAAGCGTTAAGCATTCTTCGTTCCGCGTTCTGCGTCGTGGTAGTCTCACGCACGTATGTTATCAGGGTATTCCTCATGAAATTACAACCGCAGAATGGCAAAATTCACGGTTAGACATTTCTGTATTTTTTAATGTAATCGCCCCTTCCAGGCGTAAAGGTAGACAGCCAGTAATATGCGTTTTGTTCGGATTCTAATGATTTTTTTGCTTGCCACCTTGGCCACAGGACTAAGGGCCCAAAAAAAGTATACAACACGCAACGCAAAGATTGATTTTATATCGGAGGCACAACTTGAGTTGATCAAGGCTGCTTCCACGTCGGCGCGTGGACTTATTGATCCGACAACAAATCAATTTGCTTTCACAATTGACGTCAATTCATTTCAGGGTTTTAACAGCACGCTGCAACGAGAACATTTCAATGAGAAATACATGGAAAGCGAAAAATATCCGAAGGCAACTTTTAGCGGCAAGATTATTGAACAAATCGATTTTTTGTCGGATGGCTCGTACGACGTGAGAGCAAAGGGTGATTTGGAGATTCATGGTGTGAAGCAGACCAGAATCATTAAGGGTAAAATCGCCATAAACAATGGATTGTTAAAAATAAACGCGTCCTTCGACGTGCCGCTTGCTGATCATAATATCACTATCCCTACCGTTGTAAGTCAAAAAATAGCAACACAGATCAAGGTACAATTTGACGCATCGATGTCGCTCCAATAGTATTTGTATGAAGCGATTACTGCGCGTCGTTTTTTTGAGTTTTGTTTCAGTCACGCCAGCGCTGAGCCAGGTACCATTTTTCCAGGAATATTTTCTGCTTCGAAAAAATGAGCCGGTCCAGATAAATAGCATCCTGCAGGATAGTAAGGGCAATATGTGGTTCGGTACGACGAAAGGACTGTTTACCTTCGACGGGGAAAATCAGCACCAGTACACTTCGAAAGAAGGATTAGCACACGACGTAGTTACAGCACTTGCCGAGGATTCGCTCGGCCGGATTTGGGTTGGATATAATAATGGCCAGCTTACAATTTTTCAAAATGAAACATTTGAAACTTTTGAAGCTGAAGAAGGAAGCGCAACCAAGCCTGTGTCGGACATTCTTTTCGACAAGAACGGCAATCTGTGGTTTTCGACATTAAACGATGGGCTATACTATCATGTTAATAACAGGCTTTACCGGGTTGATGATGCTGAAGGTCTGCCGGATTTATATATCTACGACCTTGCAATCGACGAACGCGGAAATATATGGGCTGGAACCGATGGCGGAGCAGCAGTCTGTACGTTAGCCGGAAACAAAATATCTATTGATGTAATCAATTATGACGACGGACTGCCCGACAATATCATCAAAAAGATAGTCCCACATGGTAATACAGTATTGTTGGGGACCGAGGATGCAGGAATATTGCTCTTTGATGTTCTATCGCGCAAATATGAATTGGCCGTCCAGTCCTGGACTTATGGGCCCATCAGCGACTTTCTATTAAAAGGCGACAAACTCTGGATTGCTTGCCCGCAAAAAGGTGTGGTCGTATACGACATCGGCAATCAGCAGAAACAATTTTATCCATCTCAGGAAATCAAAAGTCTTGAAGCCATTCGACATGTCAGAACTGATCTTGAAGGAAATATCTGGATAGGCACCAAATCCGGAATATCGCGTACAGCCGGAGATGGATTGCAGTTTATAAGCCATCATGCATCCACAGGGAACAGGAACGTGTTTGCCGTAACCGTCGACCATGATGATAATGTTTGGTATGCCGATTCGGAAGGTCTGTACAGGAAAAACTCGGGACAACTCATCACAACCAAGCCACTACAACATACAGCCTTCCAAAAATATACAGTCATCAGCTTATACACCGACGTGAAAGGATATGTCTGGGCAGGCTTATATGGCGAAGGCGTTTTGCGAATACACCCGGCTACCGGGCGAATAAGACATTTCTCCAAAGAATTAAAAAATGGAAACGTACTAACGATAACGGGTAATAACAATACGATATGGCTAGGCACATTAGGCGGGGTCACCAAGATTACTCACCCGGAAAACGAATCTTTTGAGATAGAAAATTTTTCAAGTGAGGATGGCCTGGTATCAGACTTCATCTACCAAATTCACTTAGAAGATAATCGCGCCTGGCTAGCAACCGATGGAAAGGGAGTTGCCATGATGAATCGAGACGGATTTCATCATTACAGCGAGGGCTTGCCCGGGACAGTGATCTATGGTATGGTCCAGGACAACAAGGGAAGATTATGGGTGAATGTACAAGGCCACGGTCTTTATGTGTTCGACGGGCGAAAGTTTTATCCCTGTGACACAGCCCTGATCTTTAGAGATAATAATATCCACAGCCTCGCATCTGACAGAGAAGGAAATATTGTCGTTCTGAATGACGCCGGTATTGATATTATTAATACGCATCAGAACAAAGTCGTTTATCTTGGTGAAGAAGTTGGTATACGCGACCAGATAGGAAATTTAAATGCTGTAGGAAGAGACAGCCGTGGAGACTTGTATTTTGGCACCACTGATGGCATTATTAAATATACTGCGGATCAGAATTTTCTGAATAATAATCCGACAGCGCGACTCAAGACGGTTTCTTTGTTTGGACTACCACACGATATCAATATATCCCCGACGCTAAACTACAATCAAAACAACATAACATTTAATTACGTCGGCATCTGGTATTTGAATCCAGGTGGACTCTACTTTTCATACAAGCTGGACAACTATGATCGAGATTGGATCATGACCCGCGATCATACAGCAATTTACTCAAGACTTCCACCCGGAAATTACACATTTAGGCTGAAGGCATCAGAATCTCAGGACTTCAGCCGGGCAGAGGAAAGTTCAGTAACATTTGCTATTAAGCCTCCCATTTGGCAAACCATTCCGTTTTACATCTGCTCCGCATTGATACTGGCCGTTTCGTTCTTTTATATCGTCAAGGCCAGGGAAAGAAAACTAAGGCGATACAACGAACTACTTGAAGAAAAAGTACAGATGCGCACCAGGGAAATCCAATTGCAGAATGAAGAGATCCAGGTACAGAATGAAGAAATATCCGCGCAGTCCGAAGAGATACTGCGTATTAATGAAAACCTGGAGGAGATGGTGCAGAATCGTACGAGAGAGCTTGAGCGCAAAAACAAGGCATTGGAGGAATATGCTTTTATAAATGCTCACAAGCTTAGAAGTCCGGTAGCGACAATCCTGGGACTGATCAATCTCATTTCAAAAACGAAACTGGATCACGAAGGTTCGGAAATCAACCGTCGTCTACATCAGACTGCTGATGAACTTGATAGTGTCGTAAGCGCGATTACAAAGGCGATCGAACGCGGCGATAGAAAAATTCCCAAAATGAAGGATGAGTGACCTTATCTAGATATTGAAAAGGTTACTTTTAAGAAGTGTTACTACTCCACCATGACCCGCGAAATTGATAATTATTTTCTACAACAACCCGAGCCGACTAAAAACTATCTGCTGGCTTTGCGGGAGTATATCGTTTCCTTTGACACTGATATTGCAGAAGCCTGGAAGTATAGAATGCCCTTCTTTTGTTATAAGGGTAAGATGTTTTGCTATCTGTGGGTCCACAGGAAGTATAACCAGCCTTATCTGGGACTGGTAGAAGGGAAAAAAATCAATCACCCCGAACTGTTATTGGAAAAAAGGGCCAGAATGAAAATCCTATTATTCGACCCCAAAAAAGATATTCCTATAAAGACCGTCCGGTCACTCCTACACGCTGCGCTCAGCCTTTATCGCTAAGCCTTGCCTTCTCTGGTCATTTTTAAAGTCTAAATTAAATATTGATGCCGTTAAGATTAAGATAACTCCATTGCTGTACGCCCATTGAATGCTAAAAAGATTGTAATTCTAAACATTGCACACTACACAAATAGCGTCTAATATTAGAAACCCAAACCTAACCGGCCATAATTATGATTTCTAAATTCAAGTTGACTGCTATCGTCAAACATTTACTATTTGTTTTCATTGCTGCTATAATCTGGACACCGAATCTGACTGCTCAGAAGCTAGAACCCGTAGGCATCTTTGAACATCACCAGGATGTTGGCAATCCAAAGTTGAAAGGCGGTGTAGTATACAATAAGGAAGACCAGACCTACACTATGTCAGGGGCTGGAAAGAATATGTGGGCCACTGAAGATCAATTTCATTTCTTATGGAAGAAGATCAAAGGTGACTTCATGATACGAGCGACAGTCAAGTTTATCGGCAAGGGAACCGATCCCCATCGCAAGATCGGAATTATGGCTCGAGATAATTTAAACACTGGTTCGCGTTACGCTGATGCGTGTGTCCATGGCGATATACTTTCCTCGCTGCAATACCGAGAAAAGGACGGCGACTCCACTGATCAGGTTGTAGTTTCCACATACCACCCCACCGACATTGAGCTAGAGCGTGTAGGCAATACGTTCACCTTTTCCGCTGCAGTTTTCGGTGAGCCTTACAAGTCGGTTACGAAGGAATTATCACTTAACGACGAAGTATATGCAGGTCTGTTTATTTGTTCTCACCTGGAAGATGTTACCGAGAAAGCCATCTTCAACAATGTTCAGATCATCATCCCTCCCTCTAAAAATTATGTCCCTTACCGGGATTACATCGGCAGTCATTTGGAAATAATGGATATTGAGACTGGCCACAGAAAAATTTTGCATAGCGCGCCAAACTCACTTCAGGCCCCAAATTGGACACCCGACAACAAGTTTTTGATCTTCAATTCTGTTTCACCAAAAGAAAACCTTTTATACAAATATGATCTGAAAAGCGGTGAAATATCAAAGCTGAACACTGGTTTTGCCAATCAGAACAACAATGATCACGTGCTTTCGTATGATGGTAAAATGCTGGCGATTAGCAATCACGTTGGCGAAAAAAGGACGTCCACAATTTTCGTACTGCCGGTGACGGGGTCTGATAACCCAACAAAAATCACTTCTGAATTAAACGGCCATTCCTATCTTCATAGCTGGTCGCCTGACAATAAGAAACTGGTTTTTACAGGGCAGCGTAACAATGAATGGAATATTGTTTCAGTCGATATCGAAACAAAAAAAGAAACTATCCTTACGGAAGATGCGACCCTTGATGATGGTCCGGAATACAGTCCGGACGGAAAGTATATATACTTCAATTCGGTGCGCACCGGTACCATGCAGCTGTGGAGAATGAAACCCGATGGAAGCGACGAAGAGCAGGTGACCTTTGATGAATACAACAATTGGTTTCCGCATTTTTCACCAGATGGTAAGTGGATCCTGTATGTTGCTTTTCCAAAAGATATCGACCCAACCAGTCACCCATTTTATAAGAAGATCTACTTAAGGCTAATGCCAGCGGCAGGTGGCGTCGCCAGGACAATAGGATACGTCTTCGGAGGACAGGGCACGATCAACGTACCGAGTTGGTCACCGGATAGTAAGAAGATTGCTTTTGTTAGTAATTCTAAGCTGTGAATCGTTAATCCTTACTTTGTCAAGTTACGATGGGATGTTGAAGCAATGTCACGTTAAATACGTCAATGAACGTTGTAGTTAGTGATTCTTGACGACGATGATTTTTTTACCGCAATGACGCAAAGGCGCAAGGGTGTTAATGGAGATGACTTAAGGCCTCCAGGTGGAGCCACCGTAGTATGTTGAGTGAGTACTGAACGGTCCAACAGGCCGCAAAGCCAGCTGCCTTGCGGCAGGGGTAAATGCATCACTATATCAAACAAAGTTTTCTCCAGTCCATTCATGCGTGCAGACTCCACAATCACGATGGTTTCAAAGGTGATCGAAAACGAAGGGCAGCATTACTTTCGATAATAGAATAAAAGCTTCTGCCGCCAGGCAGAAGCCTTTGCGTCTGACTTCCCTGGCTTTCGACTAGAGGGATCCACTTATCTTCTACACAATTAAAACCGGAAACTTAAATACGTTAAGACTTTGCGCCCTTGCGGTTAATAGTTTTAGTTCCCTTCAATCTGACAATACTCATTCCCTGTCGCAGAGACGAAACCTTTTCTTGGGTGTGAGCGAATTCCTTATAAGTTTTCTTAAAACATGACAAAGTAGGATTAATCGTTATCCGTTAATCGTGGTGTGGTACTTCAGTGTGCGCTCGATCAAAGTAATGCTGAATTTTGATCGAGCGAACCGATTACCCGATTACCCGATTACCTGATTAACTGATTACCCCTGATTAGCACATTCATTTCAAATACGCATCAACCGTCTCAATAGAACCATCTGGTCGATATTTCAATTCCATAACTTTGGCAGTGCGCAAATGTGTTTGGCCGCCAGAAAGAACACTGTCGTGATAGAATAAATACCACTTGCCTTTCACCTCCACAATCGAGTGATGGTTAGTCCAGCCAACAACTGGGTTCAGTATTACACCTTGATATGTGAAAGGGCCATACGGACTGGTTCCAGTAGCGTATGCGATATAATGAGTATCGCCAGTGGAATACGAAAAGTAATATTTGCCATTGTATTTATGCATCCACGATGCTTCGAAAAATCGACGGTCATGATCTCCTCCAAGGATAGCATTGCCCTGCTGATCGAGAAGCTTTACTTCACGGACGGGCTCAGCGAAGCCCAGCATGTTGCTAGCCATGCGAGCTACTCTCGGAGCTATGGCTGGTTGTGCATCCTGCTGCAAGTCGGTCTTGGATCCGGCTGAATCATATTGGCCGTTCGTCCAGCGTTGTAATTGTCCACCCCAGATTCCTCCAAAATACATATAGGAAGAACCATCGGTATCGGTAAATACAGCAGGATCGATGCTATAACTTCCTTTAATATAGCTGGGCTCGGCTTTGAACGGTCCTGCCGGGGAACTACCAGTAGCCACTCCGATGCGAAATACATCTTGCTTATCTTTTGCAGGAAAGTACAAGTAATACTTGCCATTTTTGAATGCTGCATCCGGAGCCCACATCTGCCGACCGGCCCATGGAACATCTTTAATGTCCAATGCTACACCATGATCAGTAACTTTACCACCGATGCTATCCATGGAAAGAACGTGATAATCCTTCATATCAAAATGGCTACCCAGGTCATCCTGGGGCACATTAGATTCAATATCATGCGATGGGTAAATATAAATTTTCCCTTCAAACACGTGCGCAGATGGATCAGCGGTATAGATATGCGTTACCAACGGTTCAGATACAGGCGTCGGCAGCTTTGCAGTGGAGTCCATCGCCGTCGTATCAGCCACATCGCTGTCGGATGTTTCCTTTTTGCTCTGACAGGCAACCGCCAACAGGGTGGCGGATAACAATACTATTTGGAAGAACCGGGATTGTATTTTATTCATTTTTTCAACTGGTTTTAGTTCGGGGGCGTTTATAGTTTTTTCAATATAAAAATTTCCATGAATTCATCTGTTTCATTGCATAGTTTCTTGGAAAGTCAGCAATTTAAGACGCGGAAAAAATACACATAAGGGTTGTATAAACATCAGATGGATTATGGATAAAATAGTTCTCATTACGGGCGGGAGCCAAGGAATCGGTGCAGCAACTGCCTACCTCGCAGCTAGAAATGGCTTCACCGTCTGCATTAATTATCATCAAAACAAGGCTGCCGCTGACGAAGTGGTGCGCAAGATCGAATGCGACGGCGGGAAGGCGGTTTCATACAAGGCGAACATATCGGACGAAATGGAAATCGAAAGCCTATTTCATTTCATCGATTCGGAAATTGGAAAGATCACGGCTTTGGTAAACAATGCAGGTATTATTGAATCGCAGATTCGGTTCGTGGAGATGACCATGACACGTCTACAAAATACGTTTGCCACAAATGTTATTGGCAGTTTCATCTGCACTCGCGAAGCTATCAAAAGAATGTCTGCGAACGGGAATGGAACTGGCGGAAGTATTGTAAATGTTTCGTCGATCGCCGCCCGCCTGGGTGCACCCTTTGAATACATCGACTATGCAGCATCAAAAGGTGCGATCGAATCGATGACTATTGGACTGGCAAAAGAAGTTGCAGAAGAAAACATACGCGTTAATGCCGTCAGACCTGGCCTAATTGATACCGGCATTCATGGCAAGGCAGGCGATCCCGGCCGGGCTGAACGGTTAAAGAATATCATTCCTCTTAAGAGACCGGGCCATCCTGATGAAGTCGCCAAAACCATCTTGTGGCTTCTCTCCGATGAAGCATCATATGTTACGGGCGCCATTGTGGATGTTACTGGGGGACGGTGAGAAGCGTGGATGTAGAAGTAGTATTATAGGTATCAACCTGTTTGGGACAGGGCAAAAGGAGGAACTGGTAATAGAAAAATTCAGACCTAAAAACTTAAAACAACTTTAAACTTTAGACCAAATTACAACTTCTCAACCCCGAGGCCCGGCTTATCAGAGCACATCATGAAACCGTCTTTTAGAATAAATCCGCCTTTTACCACGTCGCGGCCCAGATCCAAACTTCCATCAAGGTCGATGTACTTCGTATTAGAACATGAAAATGCAGCGTGTAGCGCCGCAGTTATGCTCACGATACTTTCATCGTTGCAGCCCCAAAATAAGTCGATACCCTCATGAAGCGCTATATCTGCGATTTTTAAAGCCTGGCTAACTCCGCCGCATTTCATAAGCTTTATGTTGAATATAGCAGCGGCTTTCGGTGGTTTTATCAGCTCGATAGCATCTGCAGGCGTGATCAATGATTCGTCAGCAGCGATCACCTGCCTGACTTCCTTCGGCAGGCTTTTCATCTCAGAGATTTCTTTGGCAGGAAGAGGTTGCTCGATCAATTCAAGGTCGATATCATACGTCCGACCATAAAATTGAATGGTTTGGTCAGACGTGTATCCCTGGTTCGCATCAACGCGAATGACGATACTGTTACCGAATTTCTCCCGCAGCTTCAATACCCGCTCTACATCCTCCTCAAGATCCTTTCCAAGTTTTACCTTG
>CAMLER010000022.1 GCA_946478915.1 uncultured Chryseolinea sp. | reverse complement strand
CCAAACCGGTTAAAATAGATCAGCTCCTTTCTCTCATGCGTTTATGGTTCTGTAAATAAGTAGAACGCGTATGCATCCAAAGATTTTGCTGGTGGATGATCGAGAGGATAACCTCCTCTCGATCGAAGCTATTCTTCAACCTAATGGTTACAATTTTGTCAAAGCAGGCTCGGGGCGGCAAGCTTTGAAAATATTGCTTAGCGAATTTGATTTTGCAATGATCCTTATGGATGTTAAGATGCCGAATCTGAACGGTTTCGAAACAGCAGCGCTTATTTATGAAAGAGAAAAACTAAAGCACATCCCCATTATTTTCATCACGGCAAATAATTTCGGCGATGAAAATATGTTTAAAGGCTATCAAACAGGTGCTGTTGACTACATCTATAAACCCATCAACCCGGATATTCTCCGGGCTAAAGTGGGGGTATTAATAGAATTGTATAAAAAGACCCGCCTTTTGCATGAGCAGGAACAAAAGCTAATTGCTATTAACCGGAGCCTTGAAAACGAGATTAAAGACCGCAAAGCATCAGAGGAAAAAGTATTGCAATTAAATCGACAACTGCTTCAGAACATCAACAGCCTTGAATCTGCGAACAAGGATCTTGAACAGTTCGCATTCATGGCCTCTCATGATTTACAGGAACCATTGCGTAAGATTCTGATGTTTAGCGATCGACTTTTTCAAAAGTACCAAAATGTTTTGCAAGACGATGTGAGATTGATTAATCGCATACAAAGTTCGGCTGAACGCATGCAAGCCTTGATCGTTGATATTTTGGCATTTTCAAGGATATCAATCGACAAACCAAGCTTCGTCACTAGCGATATGAATGAGATTGTTAGTGAAATTGTCGCCGATATCGATGATGAAGTTAAATTGAGGAATGCCGTCATCACAGTTGATAAACTCCCATCGCTGCGCGTAAATCCCAGACTGATGAGGATGTTGTTTTATAATCTTATTAACAATGCCCTGAAATATGCGAGAAAAGGTGTAGCGCCAGAAATAAGGATTAGCATTGAGAATGGCGCTGCTTCGCAATCAAGGGAAAGAAGTTATTGCCGGATCTGCGTCGAAGACAACGGCATCGGCTTCGACCAGAAATATGCAGAGGACATATTCGGAATGTTTAAACGCCTTCATCACGAATCTGAATTTTCCGGAACAGGAATAGGATTGGCGTTATGTAAAAAAATTGTCGAACAGCATAACGGCGCTATTGGAGCATTGAGCAAGCCTAACTCAGGCTCAAAATTTATTATATCTTTACCGCTGTCTTAGAACTATTTTTTTCTTAATATCTGACTCAACAGATTTCTGAAGTCTCCGAATTTGGAGGGTTTGGCAAGGTAACTCGCTACACCCAGCTTAGTGAATTCGTCATTATCACGGTCTGAAAAAAAAGTCGAGTACATTACAACAGGAATATCTCTTAGTGCGGGATCACTTTTTAATTCCGCCAGAATCTGACGTCCATTTAATTTTGGCATATTTGTGTCGAGCACACTAAGGTCAGGCAATTTCTGATTTTCCTCCTTCAAAAATTTCAAAGCTTCCTCGCTGTCAAACATGCTTTGACAATTGATTGACTCATCAATATCCCGCACAGCTTCGATGAAGAACTCGTGATCATCATGATCGTCATCTATTAACAGAACATTGGTAAAATAGGACATAGTTATTACGCATTTAAAGAAAAAAGTACTCAGACCATTCCTTCCTCGAAAGGGTTGGAACTTATTTCTTATACCGCTTGTCTCTCACACCGCTTTTAGAGATCAAGAATTATAAAAATACAATAGGGAAAATTGCACGGAATGCACACGCGGCATCGCTTGGACCTCAACGGAATTAAAAAAAAGGGAGATGGTACGCAAAGTTTGGACTCCCGCTTCTTTCAAGCGTTAAGTATACATACTTTTTTATAATTACCCTAAAAGATAATGCAAGAGACGTTAAAGTTATGTCTTTGCCTCATCCAAATCGCTGTGGCGGTCGCTTCCGAGGCTGTAAGAATTATTTTCCTCATCTTCGCTGCCAACTTGCTCTTGTGAATCATCGTCCTCGCTACCGGGAACGTCTAACTCATTGCCAGTAAAATCCACAGGCCAACTTCGGTTAGTTAATATTTCGTCATCCCCCGTAGATTCGATTTCGTCAGATCCCAACGCTTGAAAATCATCTTTTGTTAAATCCGAGTCGGGACCCGGAGCCTTTGCTGGACCTTGCGCTGGCTCAATTTTCCGAGAATCATTTCGTTCGATAGCCTCGTTCACATCGACATCAACACGACTCCCGCGCTTCATAATATCCTCGTTCGAAGGATATAATGGATAACCTGGAAAATCGTTGGCTTCACTATCTGAAACTTTAGACTTAGAGGTCTTTGCCCTCGGCTTTTGCGTTTTATTAGTTGCTTTTTTCATGTTAATACATCAGGACGTAGGATAAGAAAATAGGCCCGGTTCAAGCCGGGCCTCCAATCAAAATACCTGCTTCGTTTTTGAACGATCGCTGCTACTTTCAGATGTTGTTGAACTTGCTGAAGACGACCCCCAACTTCCTTCAGTAGAAACCGTAGATGCCAGACGCAGTCTGTTTTCGACATTTTTTACCCCAGAAACTTGTTCTGCAATGTCTTCCGACCTTCTCTTTTCGCTCCTGGTGCTAACTGTACCTGTCAAGGTAACTTCACCTTTTTCTACAGTAACATCTATTGATGATGCGTCAACAAATACATCATCACTTAACCGGTCGTTTATATCTTCTTTGATACGGTCATCTGACCGCGTATATCCTTTAGGACCTTTCCCTTTATGCTGGCCACTCATACGGCGATCCATTTCCCTTCGTCTTTCCGCGTCTTCGTCGCCAAACCAGGAACTCACTTCATCAGAAGTCCTGTCCCACCAATCGCGGTCTTCATTATATCCTCTTCGATTTCTATTGTAGTCGCTACCATAGCTGCCGCCGCCGAAGTTTCCACCTCCGCGAGTGTAATTCCTTCCTTCTCTGTTATAGCGATCATAGTCATCTTTGCTGCGATCATTTGCACCACGCTCACTTCCATAATTCAGGTAATCTCTTCCATAATCGCCGGATGAACCGCGCCAATCGTTGGAAGATCCGTACCCTTCATCGCGATCACCACTATATCGTCCCCGATTAAATCCTGAATCCCGACTGAATTGATTCTCATTGTATCCACCTCTTTCATTATAATTTCTGTCGGAACCATAGTCGCTGTAACGTCCACCGATGGATGTACCATATCCCAAATTGCCTTCATTACCATAATTAAACGAATCCCGGTCGTTTTCATATCCGTGATTTCGGTATCCGCGACCGAAATTTCCACGGTCTTCATTCCAGTCAGGGTTGGATGTATTCAATACACCTCGCCTGTTGTGACTTCTGTTTCTCATAATCTTACAGGGTTTTTGAAATTAATTTTCCAATAAAGAGGTCAAAAATGGTGCCCCTTAATTAAAAATGATAGCCTCTTAATAGGAGAATAGTTCGTCAGAATTATGTCAAAATGTTGTAGAAACTCGACCGATGGCAATGAATTTTTTTCCACATTTTTTCCTTCTGGCGAAAATGCTTGAGAAAATGCTTGATGAAAAATTAAATGCCAATTCGGCGTATAGCTATATCGTTATGATTCAAGGGTCAATATACCCACGGAAAAGAATAGCACCCTCGGGCATTCGGCATACCTTATCCGAAAGGCCTGGCGCGATATCCATTCCCGAACCCGATTATTTATGTTATACTGATTTTTAGGTATGTTTTTCGAAAAGACAAATCCCTGGAAATGGGACAAAAAATCCACAGTTGAGATAAAATACAACAATTGAAATTGCTCAAAAAAAAGATGAGGCTTTCAAAACCGTCTGTTTCAAAAGCCTCAAGGCTTTATTTTCCGTTGAGGCGGATAAGCCGATAACATTATCACAAATTGTGTACCGTTGAATTATGTTACCATTTAGGTCGGATACCGGGCGCAAAAGGAAAGTGAAGGCCCTCATAATATTTTAGAGTTTTCTCGGGTTTCTCCAGGCCCGCAGGTATATCCTTTTTCGAAAAGGTCTGAAAGTACAAGACGCACGAGTTTCTCCACCACAAAGCCTCTTTGTATTGAATGTTTAGAAGGGTTTTTACCTGTACAAATCGGTCAGGATCTACCTTACCTTTCATAGCCTCCCACGCGTCTTGCATATCTTTAACAGACTGCGCCCCTTGATAGTATTTGAAGCAAAGTTCTTCCCAGAGTGTCCTGCCTGATTTCATTTTTTTGTCCCATGACACATGGTGAAACCATAAAAGCAAATTCTCCGGACACTGCTCTATGGAATTATATTGCTTCTGCACCTCTGGCGCGTATTGAAGTAAAGCACCACTTCCATTCTGGGTTCGATCGAATCCGAGGCCGAAGCTGTCGGCCTTATGATAGTAAACGGAAGTCCAGTCTGCCCTCGGTTTGTCTTTTATCCAGGGACCGGGTCCATAATGGTGGTCCCACCCCATGATATGATGAAGCCCAAGCGGTGTCATGTAGTTGACCAGGACTTCTCTTGAGGAAAGCATCATGGACGACAGCGACTTGACCACCGCCAGGTCTTGAGAAAACGTCATGCGGATCCATTGCTCAGCGATGTCTTCTGACGTTGATGTCGGATCCCAGGCTAATTTTCCATATGCAAACCAATTTGCCTGCGCAAAGGGGTGACCACACCAGTTTCTGTCGTTTCCGATATTTGCAACGCCTGCGATACCCGTCAATTCATGATTGTCCAAGGAGCCGTCAATAACCTTATAAACGAACGAACCTTTTCCCTTTGCGTAGGTGTCGGCGTCCAGACATTCCTTGAAAAGTGGTGCCAGGTACACCAGATGGGTGGCGAATCCCAGATATTCCTGAGTAATTTGAAATTCAATGTTTATTGGTGTTTGTGGCATAGCGCCAAACAAAGGGTGGAAAGGCTCTCGCGGCTGAAAGTCAATAGGACCATTCTTTACCTGTACCATCACATTTTTTCTAAACTTTCCATCCAGGGGCTTGAACTCATTGTATGCCTGTTTTGCTCTGTCTTCGGGCACCTTATTATCATATACGAAGGCACGCCACATAACTATACCGTTGTGCGGCGCTAAGGCATCAGCGAGGAGGTTCGCCCCATCCGCATGATCCCGATTGTAATTTTGCGGACCTGGCTGACCTTCTGAATTAGCCTTTACGGCGAAGCCGCCGAAATCCGGAACATAACTGTAAATCTCATCAATCTTTTCTCTCCACCATTTTTGAACGGCCGGGTCGAGCGGGTCTGCTGTTGACAATCCTCCGATCTCAACAGGAGCACTAAAACGCGCAGTGAGATAAACTTTTATTCCGTAAGGACGAAAGACATCTGCCAACGCTGCTACCTTTTTCAAATAAGGCTCGGTAAGGATCTGCGCATTGGAATTCACATTTGTCAGCACAGAACCGTTAATTCCGATCGACGCATTTGCACGGGCATAATCCACATAACGTGGATCGAGATAGTCTGGTAATTTGTGCCAATCCCACAAAGAAAAGCCTGCATAGCCGCGTTCTACCGTCCGGTCGAGGTTATCCCAATGGTTTAGAATACGATGTTTAATTTTGGGAGCTTTTTGCAGGGAAAGATTTTTAATATTTTGTGATGTTTGGAGCATGCTGATGAAATGAAATGCTCCGTACAATACGCCCGCATCTTCGTTCGCGGCAATTACAATACATTTTTTGCCATCGATCGTCGTGGAAAATATATAAAATCCTTCCTCACCCAAAGCCATTAGCTTGTCATTGACATTTAGTGCCGCGATTAAAGAAGAGGACTGCGTTCCCAGTATTACAGACCCGGATTTAGAAAGTACATTGGTTACGACAGGCTGCTTACCTGTCAATCCTACGAGTGCGAGTCGCAGCTCATTTGCTGCCGCGTCCAGGATGTCGGACTTGTTTGCAAGCACTACCTGAGCTATGGCAGCTGAATATTCTGTTCTCAATTTCACATCAGGGACAAGATCGTAACGCAGCCAAAGGCGGTAACCATCTTCAGCAGAGGTTCGAAGGGAGGTTATCAGAAATAAGATAATTGCGCTTACAGTAAATATTCTGAGCATAGATATTTTGTTATGATATATCAGACGCTTTATGTGAGATGGTTGAGAAAGGTGATATTGGCAACTCTTCCATTTTTTCCAGACTTCACTCTCCATACAAATAAACGAATTTTTTGCAACCGGTTGCATTTTAAGCTTAGAGTATAGACATTTAGCGAAAACAAACCGAAATGATTTGTCTTATGTCACCTAACGCTTTGCCTGTACGCAGGACCCGACTGGTGATACAGGATTGAGCCACAGAATGGCGATCCTGCTGATAAAGTGTTTGTCAAACCTGAACTGTATCGATTACTTTTATAAGAAAATAAACCCCACCTCAAAAAATCCACTATGTTAATGGAGCAGACGATGCGTTGGTACGGTCCCAACGATCCAACCAGTTTATGGGATATCCGGCAGGCAGGATGCACCGGTGTTGTAACCGCCCTTCATCATCTTCCACCAGGGCAGGTGTGGCCCATCGAAGACATTCGGCAAAGGATTACCGAAGTGGAGGCCGCAGGACTGACGTGGACGGTCATCGAAAGTCTGCCAGTGAGCGAAGAAATCAAAAAACAAACTGGCCCTTACAAACAATACATTGAGAATTACAAGCAAAGTTTAAGAAACGTCGCGAAATGCGGTTTGAAGGTAGTGACTTACAACTTCATGCCTATTGTAGACTGGATGCGCACCGATATCTCTTATGAAATGCCGGATGGGAGCAAAGCCCTTTACTTCGAAAAAGCGGCATTTACAGCTTTTGATCTTTTTATATTAAAGCGACCTAATGGAGAAAAGAGTTACACGCGGGAGGAAATTGCTGCCGCCGAAAAGCGCTTTTCAACAATGACAGAAAGTCAAAAGGAAACTGTTTATAAAAACGCGCTTTTAGGATTGCCCGGGAGCGACGAACGATTTACAAGGGAGCAGATCCTTTCGTCGTTGATACAATACGAACAAATCGATGACAAGAAGCTTCGCGAACATTTGCATTATTTCCTCCGGGAAATTGTGCCGGTTGCCGAGGAAGTTGGCCTGAAGATGGCCATCCATCCAGACGATCCTCCATTCCCCATCCTGGGTTTGCCTCGAATCGTAAGCACAGAAAAGGATGCCGCTGAATTAATTGCCGCAGCGCCATCTCCCGCCAATGGGCTTTGCTTTTGCACCGGGTCGTACGGCGTTCGACCCGATAACGATCTTGCTGGAATGGTGCAAAGACTGGGCAATCATATTCATTTTCTGCACTTGAGAAGCACTAAACGTGACAATAAAGGAAATTTCTTCGAGGCCGATCATCTCGACGGGGATGTGGATATGTACACAGTTGTTAAGGAGATTGTGCTGCTCATGAAAAGGAGGGGAATCTCTTTACCAATGCGACCCGACCATGGACATCAAATGCTCGATGACCTGAGAAAAACGACCTATCCCGGATACACAGCGATTGGCAGACTTCGCGGACTTGCCGAGCTAAGAGGCCTTGAGTTGGGGATAGTTCGAGCAATGCGAGGCTGACCCGAAACCTGAAACTTCAAATCTTGAACTTTAACTTTAAACTTCAGACTTTAGTCCTACTCGTCGATTCCCTAATAATAAGTTCATGCCGGAGAACAATCGTATTTAGGCTTGCACCGTGTTGATCGTCAAGCCGTCGTATAAGCGTTGACGCTGCTACCTCGCCCATTTCATGCCCGGGGTAATTGATGGTTGTGAGATTTGGCTCAATCACCTTTGACAAAGGATCATTATTAAACCCTGCGACAGCGATATCACGCGGAACATTTAAACCAGCATTTTTGATTTCCCGAATACAGCTAACAGCGCAAGCGTCGTTTGACGTAAAAATGGCATCCGGCCGGATGTCCATCTGGAGCAGCGTTTTACATACATCAACTCCTGCCTGTTCGCTAAGGTTATTGATGAATACCAGATTTTCATCGTAAGCAATGCCATTATCTGCCAACGCTTGCTTATATCCTTTCAACCGGTCGGCATAGACATTTCTTTTCAAGCTGGCAGTAATGTGCGCGATCCGCTTACAGCCCTGAGCGATGAGGTGTTGCGTTACCTCATATCCCGCACGGTAATTATCGATTACAATACTTGTGCATTGAGGATGCTCGAACACCCGGTCAAAAAATATTAGTGGCACGCCTTTGTCAAGCAAATCTTCAAAATGGGCGATATCGTCGGTTGCATAGGCAAGCGATACCAGTAAACCGTCAACTCTGGAATTATACAACGTCTTAACATTGACCACTTCTTTGGCAATAGACTCCATCGATTGGCTGATGATGAGGTTGTAGCCAGCTTGATTTGCAATTTTTTCCATCCCGGCAATAACGGTCGACATGAAGTAGCTATTGAGCCTCGGTACGATTACGCCGATTGTATTTGTTCGGTTTCGTCTCAGGTTACTGGCGAAGAAGTTTTGGCGATAACCCATTTCTTTCGCCTTGTCGAGTATTCTTTTTCTTGTATCCTTTCTTATAGACGGATGCTCCTTAAGACCCCGGCTAACAGTTGCCGGAGATAAGTTTAATGCCTCAGCGATGTCGTAGATCGTAATGTCTTTATGTGTACTCATGGCTCAATTTATCGCAAGTGTCCCAAATTTCAGTTTTGCCTGACCAAAAATAGGGTATTCAATTCAAATCGGTTGCACATTAATTAGTGTCAAATCAACATTAAAAGCAATACCAACGCTAAGATCGAAATAAAATCTTGCAATCGGTTGCATTTTTTCGGGTATTCTTTGACATTCGTAGGGTGCTTCAAAAAAGCATTCCTCTCGCCGCACCGTAAGACGTCCGGCGAGAGCAAAATCAGAATCAACGATCATATGTGGGTATTGGCTGAAGTTTTCTGCTGAAAGTGGGGTTCAAACTTCCCCAACCTAGTGAACCAGGTCGGGAAAGGTAAAAATCTTTTTGACTTTATCACAGCAATCGGTTGCGACACTTACTTAAAACTAAACTATATGGAAAAAACAATTCTACTAATCACAGCGGGACCTCAACGGCGGCCTCGTTCGTGGCACGTGTTGCCGTTAATTGCACTGATAATGTCGATGGCTCTCGCGACCGAAGCGCAAAACCTCGTGAGAGGAAAGGTCACCGATGAAACGGGCGAAGGAATGCCCGGTGTGAATGTTATTGTAAAAGGTACTACCACCGGAACAACCAGCGACGCCAATGGCGGCTACAGCATTGATGTTCCTTCTAACGATGCCATTCTCGTCTTCTCTTTTATCGGTTACCAGACAGAGGAGGTGGTGGTTGGCGATCGAACTGTTGTAGACCTTCAACTGAAAACAAGCACCGAAACCTTGAGCGAAGTGGTCGTAGTCGGTTATGGAGTTCAGAACAAAAGGGATGTAACCGGAGCAATTGCATCTGTAAAATCAGAGACCTTAAGGGAAGTTGCGGCTCCCAACCTTGTCAACCAGCTAAAGGGGCGGGCTGCCGGTGTCGTGATCATCAGTAATGGTGCTACTCCGGGTTCAGGCGCGCAAATCCGGATCAGGGGAAAACGCTCGCTGTCTGCTCCTGTTCGCAGCAACAGCGGTGGCGGTGGAATTGGCGCTAACGCAACAGCCTCCGCAGCGGCCGAGGATGCACTGGACGCTCCACTCCTGGTTGTTGACGGTATTCCCTATGGAGGAAATATCAACGACATTAATCCGGATGATATTGCCAGCCTGGAGATATTAAAGGACGCTTCTGCGACGGCGATTTATGGATCAAGAGGCTCAGGGGGTGTAATTCTGATTTCTACAAAAAGAGGTGTTCCGGGCAAAACAGTTTTCTCTTATGATGGCTACTATGGAACTTCATCCATCCTGGATAAACTAAGGGTGTTTACCGGGCCAGAACTGGCACAATTTAAACTCGATGCTGCAGCGGGCAATAGTGTATCGCCGGGAACTACTTCATACGGGCTTACAGCTGCTGAACAGGCTGCCCTTGACGCGGGGATAAGCACTGATTGGCAAGATCTGATCTATCAACGCGGATATTTTTCAAGTCATAACGTTGGTGTTACCGGTGGCACAGAAAAAACTCAGTTTTCCATGGGGATCTCTTACTTTAAAGAAGGCGGGATAATACCAAACCAGAACTTCGAAAGGTTCGCGATCCGAGGAACCGTTGACAATAAAGTTAATGATTGGCTTAAACTCGGATTGAACACCATAAATACCTTGTCGTATGGCAATACTCCCGGCGGCAATGGTGTGCCTGGCGGCTTAATGCGGATGACACCACTCGCAGCACCTTACAACGCAGACGGTACAGTAAATCTACGTCCCCAGGAGGGCCACATAGACCAGATAAATGTAAGTCCTCTGACACTAATGACTAAAGCGGACGCTATCCTGGCCAGGACACGCCGCCTCCGGACCTTCAACAGTCTTTACGCAGAAGTTCAATTATTCAAAGACCTAAAGTATAGGCTTAACGTTGGATTGGACTTTACCCAAACGCAACAGGATAATTTCTCCGGAGCCAATACTTATGTAAATACTTCGGAGTTTGATTCACAGGCTAATTCGAACGTACGGAATTCCGAAGCCTGGCAGTACACTTTTGAAAACCTGTTGATATACGACAAAACCATCCGTGAGCGCCATAAAATCAATTTTACAGGTTTGTTCAGCGCACAAAAGAATCACGATCAAGGATCCGGAATTTTCGGACTGGGAATACCAGCAGACTATTTCCAGAATTATAATCTCGACCTGGCATCGACTGTATACCCTAAGAATCCGGGTAACGCGAACGACAATCCATTCAACTTTACGGAAAGAGGTCTGATTTCGTATATGGGAAGGGTTAACTACAGTTTCGATGGACGATACGTTCTCACCGCGACTGTTCGCTCTGACGGATCATCTATTCTTGCACCTGGAAACCAATGGTTCACCTATCCTGCCTTCGCACTTGCCTGGAACATTTCAAATGAATCGTTCATGCAAAATGTTTCCTTCGTTTCAAACCTGAAATTAAGAGCAGGCTGGGGTAAGACGTCCAATCAAAGCTTCAGAGCCTACTCAACACTCGGTGAACTTGGAAAAAGTGCTTACAACTTTGGTAAAACAACCGCAGGAAATCAGATTGGATATCTTGTCACCGTATTGCCAAACAATGAGCTCTCCTGGCAGTCGACAACGCAAACCAATTTCGGACTTGATTTCGGATTGCTAAACAACCGGATCACCGGTGCTATTGAAGTTTACAGTCACAAGACGAAAGACATCATCCTTGATGTAGCTTTGCCACAAAGCAATGGCGCGAGTTCCACGACACAAAACGTAGCTAAAACGAAGGGTAAAGGACTTGAGATAACGCTCTCAGGCGATGTTATTAAGAAAAGCAACGGCGGCTTTAACTGGAGTCTTGATGTAAATTATTTCTTCAATCGCGAAGAAATTGTACAACTCACAACACCTGACGAAAAACAAAATGTTGATAACGGATGGTTTGTTGGTCAGCCTTTATCCGTCATTTACGATGTTAGAAAGATTGGCATCTGGCAGACAGGCGACGCAGCGGAACTTGCAGCCCAAACCTCCCCTGTTCAGGTTCCCGGTCAGATTCGGGTAGAAGACGTTGATGGAAACGGTATCATTAATGGAGATGATCGCCAGATTCTCGGAAATTTTCAACCGGATTGGGAAGGAGGAATTACCAGCCGGTTTACATTTAAACGATTCGATCTGACGGCCGTGACCTATGCGCGAATGGGTATGAAAGTCGTTGTGCCTTATGTCACTTCCGACGGAGGATTCGCCGGATACTTCTCCTTCATGCAAGGGCGTGTAAACCAACTCAAGGTAGACTACTGGACACCCAACAATCCCACTAATGCATTCCCACAGCCGGATGCAAGCCGCGACCGCCCTTTGTGGTCCTCAACGTTAGGATATATGGATGGATCGTTTATCAAGATGCGGAGTATAAACCTTGGATACACTTTCCCTGGAACGCTCCTTTCCCGGGCGGGGATCAGTTCGCTTCGTTTGTATGTTAGCGCTGTTAATCCATTCGTTATTTATTCTCCTTTTGTAAGAGACGGCTTTGGCCCGGATCCGGAAGGCAATGGTTACGGCGGAGCGGTGCAAAACCCGGAGGGTGGATATTCCAATAACCGTACAGGCGCACCGTTGGGACAAATCTCTGTGAATGCCAACAACCCGTCGACAAGACAATTTATCGTCGGCGTAAACTTAAGATTCTAGAAATAGTAAAGATATTAGATATGAAACTAAAACGAACCAGTTTTATCATGATGATGGTCGGAGCGCTGGTATTCAGCAGCTGTAACGATCTTCTGGAAGAGCAGCCAAGGACGCAAATAGTTCCTTCATTCTTCAGCACACCCGGAGGGCTTCTTGGAGGTATTGCCGGCGTATACAATTCTATCCGCGGTTCTTATGGTACGGAAGGCTACACATTGCAGCAAATGGCGGGAACGGATGAACACTTAAGAGGTGGCGGAGCCGGACCCGACTTCTTTACGTACAATGGAATTGACGGGAACGACTTCAACGGAGGCTTCGGCGTATACACATCGATCAACACGCTGAATGGAATTTTGGAAATAGGTCCGACGGCGGACCTGACAGAGGAAACAAAAAATCATTACCTCGGCCAGGCGTATTTTCTACGGGCATTCCTTTATTTCGATCTCGTTCAGACATTTGGCGAAGTTCCTCTTCATACAGAGTTTGTGACTGTCCCTTCCAAAGCAGACAAGAAAGCAACATTGAGTGAAATCTATGAAGTAATCATCTCCGATTCCCGACCAGGTTACCACACCATTTCTTGGGAAAGCCGCAGCCAAAGGCGCTGCGCTCTATCTGTTGGGTAAAGCTTACCTCACAAGGGGTTGGCTCACTGATAACAATAGCGATTTTCAGCAAGCATACAGTATCCTCACAAACCTGATCGACAATCAGGGCACCTATGGACTTGGACTGTGGGAAGATTATGCAGACGCCTTTACTATCGCAAATGACTATGGCAAAGAAAACATCTTTGTAAGCGACCACAGCAGCGATGCAACGTATGGCCTATATCAACTTGGAGCTTCGGGCGGAGCTGCTCAGAATCTCGTACCCTGGTTCCACCGTTGGAATTATTCCGGAAATGTACTTGGCGCGAATTCGACTTACAATGCAGGAACAAAAGCCTGGGTTTACAATAGTGCAACAAACCTTTTCAACCGCGATGTAGAAAATGGCCGCCCGTATCTGCGTATCCGCGACAATGCACTAACGCTTACCTCGGGGCCTAACGCCGGCAAGAACTATATCTATGATCAGGCGTTCGTTAATCGCGACACCGACACGAGGTATAGCAAAACTTTTAAAACAGTCTGGATCGTAAATAAAACCTCAACGGGATCAAGAGGCACGTTGGTTCCAGGGGATACGGGTGTATGGTTCGTAGACTATGAAGAACCCGGTGCACCACATATGGTTAATGGAAAGCCTTTCAAGGGCATCGTGGTAACGCCATCAATGCAAACTGATCAGGTATGGCCTGCCGTCAAAAAGCAAGACGACAATACCCGGGTTTCAATGAATGACCCCTCAACCCGGCCTGTCGTACTCTATCGTTTTTCTGACGCTTACCTGCTTGCAGCCGAAGCTGCCTTCAAACTTGGCAACGGTGAAGCACACAATCTCATTAACGTCGTACGGCGACGGGCTGCCTTCAGCAAGTCAAATAGTCCGTCTGAAAACGAGGCAGCAGCAGATGCCATGGAGATTACCGAAAATGATGTTACACTGGATTTCATTCTCGATGAGCGCACGCGCGAATTTTACGGAGAGGCTGTACGCAGAGTGGACCTCCTCAGAACTAAGTCACTTCTAAGGCGTGTGGCCGATTGGAATCCTGAAGCGTCGAATATTCAACCTTATCATGTGCTAAGACCAATACCACAGGATCAGATCGACCGCGTTACTGAAGGTGACTGCCAGGGAATTGATTGCTGGCAGAACGAGGGGTATAAGTAGTTTAAAGTTCAAAGTTCAAAGTTTAAAGTTTGAGGTTTGAAGTTTGAAGTTTGAGTTTGAGGAAGGTGTGCTGGAAGGTGCACCTTCTTCTGTTATCTGTTATCTGTTATCCGTTAATCGTTATCCGTGGGTTCAATGGAATTGATGCATTGAATTCGGATCAGGGCATTCGGATAACGGATAACGGAAAACGGATAACGACTAACGGATAAGTAAATCAACGCCCAGAAGAGGTGATCACCAAGTTGGCAAAATCACCCTCAACTCCATTGTTCCAGAGTCCGATTTTGCCGCTTCGACGCGAGTTCAATTTATCAACCGTAAGCGAAGGTGTTCCTGAGTTGTTTACATATACTTTGATTTGAGTTCCCTCAACAACTATTCTGGCGTGAAACCATTCGGTAGCTGCTGGCGGTGAATCAATACCTTTCTCATAAATACCATTCCTTTCTTCCCGCAATTTATTCCACGGGTACTCTGGCTCGCTCACATATTGGACCGCATGAATCTTTCTTACAGGGTCAGCCGATCGAAAATTAAAAGGACGGAAATAAACGATATCAGTGGTTGTGGTATCCACACCGTGAAAGGCGATTCCAATAAAACTCTGTTGCATAATGTCTTTGCCACGAAGGTCAACGTCAATGGTGCCAGTAGAAAAGGTTACATCCGGGAGGTAGGCAAGTCCGGTCATAGAAATACCTTTGCGAGAACCGTCCGTTATCGAAACAATATTTCCCCTGTGAGCCGTTAATTTCTTTTCTTTAAGGAGCTGATGGAGATCAAAAGATTTCTTTTGAGCAAAAAGTGAAGTGGCAACGGAAATGAGGCAAACGACAAGAATTAGTTTTTTCATGATGAGATTTGTTTATGCTTTAAGATTATCACGCAAATTTCTTACGAGTGAAGGCTACAATCACGGCCATTTAGCGATCTTTTGTGGTTCAAAATCCGTTCACTTTTGATATATGCAGTCAGATCGCGACTATATCATCTTATATCGATCGTTGGTTGAAAAAAAATTCCTCTTGGGCGCGGGTGAGGGAAAACTAAAGCAACGGGACTTGGAGTACCTCGGACAGATGATCGAAGAAAAATCCGGTGTTAGTCTTAGCATCTCCACTCTCAAAAGGATTTGGCGAAATGATTTAAACCAATTGCCGCATGCGACCACACTGGATGCGCTGGTATCACTACTTGATCTAAAAGACTGGCAGGAATTCAAAAAAATTAATGCCCCTTTTTTGGCTAAGACATCGCCAATGACACTAAAAGAAGGACGGAAAAGCCTTCCTCAACTTCCCATTGTTGTGACTGGATTCGCAACTGTTTTGATCGGTGCACTCATTTTGCTACAAGGGTTCAACAAAAAGGACAATTCCGTTATAGTAAGAGGCGAAGTCGGGTTCACGGCAGACAAAACAATATCCTCTGGCGTACCCAACACCGTGATGTTCCATTATGACCTTTCCGAAGTACAAGCCGATAGTTTCTTTATTCAGCAATCCTGGAATCCACGGGATAAAGTCGGGATAGATCCATCCAACAATTACTATTCAGCAATTTATTATACCCCAGGATTTCATTTTGCGCGAATTATGGCAAATGATTCAATTTTAAAGTTCACGAAGGTTCATATAAAATCCGACGGTTGGTTGCCGCTTGTCAAATACGACCTGCGTGACAAACGGCATTTTTACCTGGACGCCACCGCGGTTCGCTTAGGTGGAGTGCTTAAAGTTGACAAGCCTATTCTCCAAAATGCTAGTGTGGATACAGGGAAAGATTTCGTCCTGCGATACTATAATGTTCGCGATTTCGATGGAATAACAAGCAACAATTTCGATCTTGAAACACGCCTTCGTTGCGAGAAACTAACTGGTACCGAAATGCCGGCGATACCCTGTCCGCAAATGGAAATCATGCTGATCACCGAGGAAAATGTATTTTTTGTGCCTATTACGACGAAAGGCTGCATTGGCGAATTGGAGTTATTAGTCGGTGATGTTTACAAAGGCGGCAGGGACAATGATTTATCTGCATTCGGAGCAGATCCATACTTATGGCAAACATTAAGAATTAAGAATGAAAACAAACACACTACGATATTTCTCAACGGTACTGCCGTGCACGAGTTGGAATACACAAAAGACTTTGGCGAAATTAAAGGTATGATATTTACCTTCACTGGGCCGGGCGCAATAGATTACGTCACTGTTAAAAACATCGAAGGACAATTGGTTTATCAAGACGAATTCAATTAGGTTTCTTCAAAATACCCTGGGTCTTATACTGTTGAGGCGGTAAATCTTTCTTCAATTGCAACTTTAAAAGAAACCGAAGCCGTAATTCAATAAACATCCCTTCAGTCAAAAGCGCTGTTGCTACATATTTCTCAACTTACCTTAAATGATGTATCGTTAATTATGTAACTTCATAGGTCATTTTCTCTTGGCTCGAATATTTTGTTATGGAAAGCCAAAAACTGTTATCCCGCGACGAACTGTTCTTGAAAAAGATCACAGACGCTGTCTTGAGCAATCTCCAAAATGAACAATTCGGCGTAAGCGAGCTTTCTGATGCTGTTGCTATCAGCAGATTTCAATTGCATCGCAAACTCAAATTACTTAAAGGGAAATCCGTAAGCCAGTTTATCAGAGAAGTGCGCTTGGATGAGGCGATGAAGATGCTTCAGGCTGATGTTGCCACCGCCTCCGAAATAGGATATAAAGTAGGTTTTACCAGTCCCAGCTATTTTAATAAATGCTTTCGGGACTATTACGGCTTCTCTCCAGGCGAACTTAGGA